>CAZHJA010000029.1:0-10734 GCA_964532865.1 uncultured Gammaproteobacteria bacterium | reverse complement strand
TTTGCTCTTCATTGTTTACGGTACATTATTGTATTAACACAGTTAGTTGTTATACTTGTATTTTTCTATAGATTTAAAGTTGATCAAACAATTATTGATACAAAAGAAGCTGTTGATCAAAAAAAAGAAATAATTCAAGTTGCTTATCCTCTTATTGAAAAGGCAGAAGCAATTGATAAGAAAACAAAAGAAATTAAAGATATATTAAGTTCCCAAAGAGAAATGAATATTATGTTTCAATATATTTTTTCAGTATTTCCTGAGTCTTTAATTTTAAACGAGGTTGGGTATGAAAAGCAAGAAATTGAATTAAAAGGAATAGCAATTGATCCAAAACAACTTCAGAATTTTTATAATATTTTAAAAAAAGATAATAAATTTGGCAAAGTAAATTTGACAAATATTGAAAAAGAGGATGAAGGCTTTACTTTTCTTTTGAAATTAGAAAATTTTAATGCTGAAAACTAATATTTTATGAAAACAATTAATAAGGAATTATTAGAAAAAATATTTACAAAGAAAACACAAGATTATTCATTTTCCATACTTTTTTTTCTAATACTTTCAATTTTTGTTGTATTTGCTATAAGGCCATCTCTTACAACTGCATTTTCTTTAACAAAAGAGGAAAATGATTTAAAAATCTTAGATGATCAATATGAAACGCAAATTGGAAATATTATTAATCTTCAAAGTACAATAGAAGAAAATAGAGACAAACTATACTTGGTTGAGGAAAGCATTTCAAATTCCCCTCAGGTAAATAAAATAATTATGGATATTAAAAAGGTAGGAGACTCAAACTCAATAATTATTACCAGTCTTAGTATTGGAGAAGTTAATCTTACAGAGCTTGATAATAAATCATTACAGACTTTAAAAATTTCACTAGAGGGATCTGGAAACTATGAAAATATTATGGCTTTTATTAAGACATTATTTAATAAAAGAAGGTTGGAAACTATAGAAAAAATGAAGATTATTAAAGATGAAAAAAATACAAGTAATTCGACGTTAACAATTAAAATGGACATACAAGGATATTATGAATAAAAAAGAATTGTTAATTATGTCAATTGGCGTTTTTTTAACTGTTATAGCATGGTTAGTAGCAGACATATATCATGCTGCAACAGAAGAAATTGTACAGGCTCAAGTTAGATCTCATAGAATTGTAAATTACAAAATAGACAAGGACATTTTAAAGGTAATTGAAAGCAAAACAGAATAATATGTCTCATTTAGATTTTTATAAAGAAGAAAAATTTAAAATACCTACTGTTATAGCAGTATTTATTATTGCATTGATTATTTTTGTTTTTTTTAATATTTTTTCAGATACTTCCATGCCTTCAAGAGCATCTAAAAAGAAAGCTCTGCGAGTAGAAATAACAAATATTTCTCCAACACAATCAACAATTTATTGGCAGACTGAAAAACAAGAAAAAGGATGGATAGTATATGGAGAAAGTGAAACTAATATTAATACCGCAGTATTTGATGATCGTGATTTGAAAACAGAAAAAAATGAATATATAAATCATTATATTACATTAAAAGGATTGAATGAAAATCAGCAATACTTTTTTAAGATTATTAGCAATAATAATAATATTATTTTAAATAATAATGATAAGGCTTTTTATTTTAAAACACCAAAAAGTGTTGAAAGAAATAATACTTTAAGCCTAGCTTATGGAAAGGTTATACAGTCAAATGGAGAAGCCCTTGAAAATGCTATTGTATTATTATCAGTAGATAAAGAGCTTGTTTTATCAGCGAGAACAAAAAGTAAAGGTGACTGGCTTATGACAATAAGTGAGAATCTTTATACTTATAATGGTTTAAAAATTCCACCTATTACAAAAGACAATCAAATTAATATTGAGATAATAAATGAAAAGAATGAAAAGTCAAGCGTCAAAACAAACTTATTTAATTTAAATCCACTTCCAGAGACTGTAGTTATTGGTAAAAATTACAGCTTTACCAATATAGAAGGTAATGTTTTAGCATCTTTTGTGAAAAAAGACAATACGACAGATACTAAAATTGCAATAATATATCCAAAAGAAGGAGCAATAATAGATACAAAAAGCCCTCTTATTAAGGGAACGGCTTTACCAAATAAAGAAGTTATTGTAATTGTTGAATCTGGTAAAGTATTTTCAACAAGAGTTAAAAGCAATGAAGAAGGAAAGTGGGCTGTTACAGATTTAGGCGAGATATCTGCTGGTCTGTATACTATGGAGGTTCAAACTATTGATAAAAATGGGCAAAAAGTAATAATGAAAAGAAAATTTACTTTAGCAAAAAGTGGAGAAAGAGCGGTATTAGGAGAGGCTACAGCCGAACCAACATTAATATCTGAGCCAACAATAGCTCTTACAGAGCTTCCAACGTATGCTCCAACAGCAACTGTTGTAGCAAGTCCTTCTGCACAGCCTGTTCCAGGAATTATTTCAAACAAATCTCTTATTATTGGTGTTTCATTATTTGTAGCAGGACTCGGATTACTTCTTGCATTTTAGCTTATATTTTGATTAAAATGTATACATATGAATATTACGAAAATATTGAGTTCTTTTAATTTTGTAACAGTTATTGCTTTTTTTATTACCTTAAGTTTTATTATCTACGAAGTATATTTATTCAAAAAGGAAACATTAAAAAAAGCAAAACCACAAATTCCTGAATTTAAAGGAAATACTATTAATTTACAAGCTGTTTCTACTAAAGTTATTTCATCAGACAAAGTAAATGTACGTGTTGAAAAGCCTAGTGTTTTGCCTATTATTATTGGATTTGTATTTTTAATTATTTTTGCATTTGTTTCAATGATTGGAATATTTGTACAAAAAAATAAGACAAGTGAAAATACTAAAATACAGCCCACACCAATTATTGATTTTGTTTCATCAAAAGGAGTAAAGATATTTACTCCGGATTGGAAGGAAATTAGCAATGATATTCTTGGAACATTAACCCCTGACACTTTAATTATTATAGGTGTTGAAACAATTGATAAGATTGATATAGATAAAGCAAGAATTCGAGTAAATAATGATAAGTGGTTAACAGAAGCAACTACTGTGGACTTTAATAAAGAAAAGAGAGTATATTATAAAGAGTATGTTATAAGTACAAGTGATGCTGAATTGAGAATTGAAGCTCAATTGCATTCAAGAAGTGATGGTTGGTTAGGAGACTAATTAGTATGGATTTAAAAAAAATAAATATTACCACTATAGTTCTTTTAGTACTTATTATTGTTCTTGTGGCATCAATCTTCTATATTACTTTTGTTCTTACATCTGAGAAACCAACTGGAAAAACAACTGCCTCGGCTATAGTTCCAAAAAAAACAAAAGCATCAAGTACTACTTATAAAAAGTTCCTTTCAATTAATTTGCCAACCAATACTCCTATACCTATGCCTACTGAGCCTGAACCAGATACACAAGTTCAGTCAGAGACAAGTGAAGAACCTACTATTACTGAAGACCCTGCACAAATAGATGAAATTGCAGAATATGGATTAACACCCACCCCCACAGAGATTATTCTTGCATATGAAGAAATTCAGGCAATTAATAGTCCTTTACCAAGCATTTCTGAAGCGACCCTTACTCCTACTAGAGCCCAAGAAATACCAGATGCAGGATTTATTCAAAATGCATTAATAATGTTTGCTGTTTCAGGTTTGTTTATTTTCTTTGCATTTTTGTTTTAATACTTTGTTATTATTTCTGCAAAAGATATTGCATTAAGAGATGCTGTTCCAATAAGAAAGCCATCAATTTCATCTGATTTTAAATAATTTAAAGCATTATTTTTATCAATACTTCCTCCATAAAGAAATTTAATGTCTGGAGATATTTTTAATCTTTGTTTAATTTGCAAGACATTTGGTAAGGTCTCATTGTCTCCTGTTCCTATTGCTGAAACAGGCTCATAAGCAATAATCTTGACTTCTTTGGGAATAGGGTCTTGTTCTCCTCTTATACAAAATATTGGCTTTATATCATATTTTTTAGCATGTTTTACTTTTTGGAAAAGAATTTCGTTGTTTTCATTAAGGAGCTTTCTTCTTTCACTATGGCCAATAATTACATAATCAACATAGTCTTGAAGCATTTTACCGTCAACTTCACCTGTATATTCTCCTTCATCAAATTTTGATATATCTTGTGATCCAATAAATATATTATTAAATTCTTTTATTTTTTCTTTTAATGAGAAAAAAAAGGGAAATGCAGGGCATATTACAATTTGAATTTTATTATTATTAAGATTGGATTTAATGTTTGGACTGTTTTTTACTACTTTAATAAATGTATTTAACCATGTGCCTACTTCTTTTTGATTTTTATGTGCCTTCCAATTAGCTATAAAATATTTCATATGTTACCATTATAATCTATGAAAAGGGATTTATTCAAGGCATTAAATATTGAACAGAAAAATGCGGCCTTACATATTAATGGACCTTCAGTAATACTAGCTGGGGCAGGATCAGGCAAAACTAGAGTTTTAGTTTACAAAGTTTTAAACTTAATTCTATGTCACAACACACCTCCATCTTTGATTATTATGATAACTTTTACTAATAAAGCGGCTTCTGAAATGAAAGCAAGAATTAATATGCATCTTCAAAATAGAGAACAATCTAAACTTGGTTTTGTAGGTACATTTCATTCTTTTTGTGCGCATATTTTACGAAAAAGCGGACATAATATTGGTATAAAAAATAATTTTATAATTTATGACAATAATGACTCAATTAATTTAATAAAAAAGATATTAAAGGAAAACAATACTGGAAGGATTACACCATCATATGTATTAAATAGAATATCTTCTGCAAAGAGTCAATTAATTGATTATAAAAGATATGGAGATGTTTTTGGAGATTATAATGCAGGGGAAATTGCAGAAATATACTTAAAATATGAAAAAATAAAGCAAAAAAATAACGCACTTGATTTTGATGATTTAATTATGAAAACAGTTCAGCTTTTTATTAAAAAAAGCTTTGTTTTAGAAGAATATCAAGAGAAATTCAAATATATTTTAGTAGATGAATTTCAAGATACAAATTATTCTCAATATAGTCTTACAAGACTGTTGGGAGAAAAATACCAAAATGTTACAGTTGTTGGTGATTTTTCCCAAAGCATATATTCATGGAGAGGAGCTGATATCAGAAACTTGGACAAATTTAATGAAGACTTTCCAGAAAGCAAAACATTTAACTTAGAGCAAAACTATCGTTCAACACAAAATATATTGAATTTTGCACATTCTATCATATCTAAAAATGAAACTCATCCAGTATTGGATCTTTTTACAGAAAATAAAAAAGGAGAAGAAGTTGAAATACATGAATCAGAAAATGAAGAGCATGAAACTTTATATATTGTTTCAGAAATTAATAACTTAAAGCAAAAATTACAACTTAATTCATTTGCTGTTTTATACCGTACAAATGCCCAATCAAGAATTATAGAAGAATCATTTCTTCATTATGGTATTCCTTATGTATTAATAGGAGGAACAAGGTTTTATGAAAGAAGAGAAATAAAAGACATTATTTCGTATCTTCGATTATTTATTAATCCAAAAGACGAACTTTCAAAGGATAGAATTATTAAATTAGGAAAAAGAAGATGGGAAAAGTTTACAAAATTTTATAGAAAAACAAAAAAAGAAGTATTTAAAATACCTACAGTTGAACTTATAGAGCAAATTTTTCAAGAAACAGGGTATATCCAAAAATATAACTCAGATGATCAAGAAGATTATGCAAGGCTTGAAAATATTAATGAGCTTAAATCTGTTGCAATGAGCTTTTCTCAAGTTGATAAATTTTTAGAACAAGTTGCATTAGTTGAATCTGAATATTTTGAGGGAGAAAAACAAAAAAAAGATGGAGTAAGACTTATGACATTGCATCAAGCAAAAGGTCTTGAATTCCCAGTTGTTTTTATTGCAGGAGTAGAGGAGGGGATATTGCCTCATGCAAGATCTATTGAAGACTATTTTCAGCTTGAAGAAGAAAGAAGATTGTTTTATGTTGGAGTTACAAGGGCACAAAAAAAACTATATATTACTTATGCCACAAAAAGATTTATTTTTGGAAAAAGAGGGATAACAGAAAAATCAAGATTTTTGGAAGAAAAAGATATGTTTTGATATAATATATATATGAAAGATAAAACAGGAAGAAAGCTTGGATCTTATGAAATTGTAGATAAAATTATAAATAGAATGCAAAATATTATGCTTGAAGCAAAAGTTTGTTTCTTGCGGATAATTGGATATATTCCTATACATCGTATCAGGCGCTTTTTCTATAGAGCTTTTGGGATAAAAATTGGAAAAGGCTCAACAATTCATACATGTACCAAATTTTATAACCCAGAAAATATTGAAATTGGTAATGATACAATAATTGGCGAAGCTGCACTTTTAGATGGAAGGGAAAAACTAATAATTGGAAATCACGTTAGTATTGCAAGTGAGGTAATGATATATAATTCAGAGCATAATATAAATAATCCAGATTTTTCAGCAATACAAGAGCGGGTATTAATAGGAGACTATGTTTTTATTGGTCCAAGAGCAATTATTCTTCCTGGAATAACAATTGGAAAAGGAGCAATTATTGGAGCAGGTGCGGTTGTTACAAAGGATATTCCCCCATTTGCTATTGCTGGGGGAGTCCCTGCGACAATTATTGGGGAAAGAAGAAATAAAAACCTAAAATACAAACTTGGAAGAGCAAGTTGGTTTAGATAAAATAATTATTCTGCAGTACCTACTAAAAATACAGCTGCCCATGGCTTATATGATGAAAAAAATGCTTTTTCAAAAATTACTTCATTATTTTTTGTAACTTTATAATTATATGTTGATTTTGCTCCCCATGCGGCAAAGTCTATTTGTTTTGTTATTCCTTTTTTTAAAGTAGCATCGTCTTGGTATACAGGAGGAGGCGGAGCTTGGATTCCAAATACCTGTATAGGGGAGATTTCTACTTTTCTTCCATCACTTTTTCCATATAGACGAAAATATAAAAGATTATTTTTTTGATCAACATGAGTTTGAATAAGAATAGATGCAGGAGTATTATTTTTAAATTTTAAATCAGTTGAGGGTGAAAAAACCGTAGCATCAAGTCCTGGTTTTGAATCTGCCTCATAGTAAGATACTCTATATGCATGAGGATGCCTTTCAATAATTTCAAGACCAGAATTTAATGCAGCGCGGTACATAGTGGTTGAAATTTGACATACTCCTCCCCCATCTCCTAATACTGTTTTCCCATCCTTTATTATATATGCAGATTTGTATCCTGTTAATTCGGATATATCTCCAATAGTATTATTAAATGAAAATATTTCTCCTTTTGGTATTAGTACACCATTTAGTTTTGATGTTCCAAGAATGATATTGTGTATTCTTCCGGCAATTGAATGACTATAATCTGATATACCTTCTCCAATAAATTCTTCAATACCATAAGTATTTGATTGAGAAAGAGTAATTTCTGGTTTAATAACCTTTTCTTTTAATACTATTGTCTTATCTTGAGGATTTTTCTCCAAACTACTGATATATTGTTTAAACTCAAGCAAAAATACATCTTTTTCAATTATTGATCCACTTTCTTCTTTTCTAAAATCTATTACCCTGTTATTTTCAAATAAAAAAAGAGCATTTTTTGCAGGCTTATTATAATCTTCCTCTTTATTATTAATAAATTCAGAGATTATGATATTGTCATATTCAATATTAGCTTTAATTTCATACTTCTGCCAATTAAAAAAAGAGGAACCTATTTGATATATTCGAGTGTATATATTTGAAGATCTTCCAATTAAATATGCTCTTTCCATAATTCCTTTACTGTCATATTTAAGACCTAGTTGTTTTCCTGAGAGTGTTGCAATAGGTGTTTTATCATGAAAGACTGTAAGATAATTTTTATTAAGCCTTTTATTTTTGTTATTAAAATAATTTAACATCTTTTGTCTGTCTTTTTTACCAAAGTTGATATTTTTAACATATACATTTGGAAAGAATTGATGTTTTAAGCTTTCTTCTTGAGCGTCAAAAATTGCAATTATTATAGATGTAATTAGTATAAGTAAAACAAAGCTAATAAAGAATATTCGGATAATCAGGATATGGAATTTCTTTTTATTTATCATGGAATTTTTGCTATAGTTATGATATATGGATAATAACAAAAATAGGCAAGAAAGTCAGCCTGTTTTTAAAAGTGAACCTGTAGAGGAAGAAGTTCCCCAAGAAAATATTCAGGAGGAGCAGTCACAAAATATGAAAAGTAATCAAACTGAAAATGTTAGTCCTGAGATGATTCCAGAAGAAATTCCGTCTAGTGTAACTGATCCATCTCAAGAAAAAATTACAGAGTCTGAAGCGCCTACTGATGTACCACCTCCGATTGTTGAAGACAATAAGATTAAGTACATTATTATTATTTCAGCAGTTGTTTTTTTCTTTGGAATTTTAATTGTATTATTTAATCTTTTTTTTAAAGGGAAACCCTCAACAGGTTCAGTAACACTAAAATACTGGGGACTTTGGGAGGAAAAAGAAGTATTTGATTCTCTTATAAATGATTATCAAAAGAATAATCCAAACATTAAGATAGAATATACAAAAGTTGAAGTACAGGATTATCGAGAAAAGCTTTTAGCTCGAGGAGAAAAAGGAATGGGTCCTGATATTTTTAGATATCATAATACTTGGCTTCCTGAAATAAAAAAGATAACAGCTCCTTTACCTTCAAAAATAATGAGTAATGAGCAATTTGAAAAAACATTTTATCCTATACATGCAAAAGATTTAAAGGTAGGAAACAATTATTATGGTTTACCGCTTGAAGTTGATGGTTTGGTTTTGATATATAATGAAAGTTTATTTAAACAGGCAGGCATTAGCAAAGTCCCAACAACATGGGATGATATTACAAATGCTGTATTTAAGATTACAGTAAAAGATACAAGCGGTCAGCTTATTAATTCAGGTATTGCATTAGGCACTGCTTCAAACATTTCTCATTTCTCTGACATTTTAGGATTAATGTTCATTCAAAATGGTATTACAGATATACGGGATATTAATAAGCCTGATGCTGCAAGTGCTCTTGAAGTTTATCGCAAATTCGCTGAATCTCCAGATAATGTTTGGAGTGAAGATATGCCAAATTCAATTACTGCATTTATTCAAGGTAAAGTTGCAATGATTTTAGCTCCTTCTTGGGAGATTTTAGTAATTAATGAAAATAATCCCGAAATAGACATGAAGGTAGTTCCAGTTCCTCAAGTTCCTGGAGCAGAACCCGTTTCAATTTCAAATTATTGGGTGGAGGGTGTTTCACGTTACAGTAAAAATCAAATGGAAGCATGGAAATTTCTGCGCTATCTTACAGAAAAAGAAAACATGACAAAACTATATGAAAATCAAAGTAAAACTAGATTATTTGGTGAACCTTATTCTAGAGTTGACTTAGCAGATGTTATCATACAAAATGAATATATTGGAGCTGTTATTAAACAGGCGGCTGATGATTATTATTATTCAATGCCTGTTATTTCACGTACCTATGATAATGGTTTAAATGATTCAATTGTTACATACTTGGAAAATGCAGTTAATGCGACAATAAATGGAGAATCTTATCAATCAGCTCTTGAAAATGCAAAAGAAGGAGTTGACCAAATATTTCAAATGTTTGAAGAATAATAATAAACAAATTATATGAATATACCGTTTTTTTCCAGCAAAAAAGAAGAAATTTCAAACAGAAATTATTTTGGATTGTTCTTAAAGGAAGGACAAGGAATAGGTTTTGTTATAGTTCAAGAAAGAGGAAGATTTATTATTACAGAGCAACAGAAGTTTGAATATTCAAACCTTTGGAATAATTTAAAAGAAGACATTGATGATGTTCTTTTTAAATTAGAAAATAAAACAAGGCTTCATTTAAAAGAAACAATTTTTTTTGTTTATTCTCATCTTGTTGATCAAAAAACAAAAGAAATAAAAAAAGATTATTTTAATAAAATAAAAGATTTAGCTAAGAATTTAGAACTTGATGCATTGGGTTATATAGAATGCTATGAGGCAATAGCCCATTGTTTTCAAAAAAAAGAAGATTTACCATTAACAGCTGTAATAGCTGAACTTGATAAATCAAATATTAGTATATTTGTTTTCAAAGGAGGAAAAAATGTATTTTCAAAAACAATAGATCGTACAGGAGATATTGTTGATGATGTTATTGAATCTTTTCATGAAATTAAAGGAAAATTGCTTCTTCCAGCAAGAATAATATTATATAATTCAAAAGATATTGAAGATGAAGCAGCTAAGATAATAAAACATAGATGGAGTGAAGATCTTTTTGTTCGCTTACCTCGTGTGGAAATAATAAAAGAGCATGAAATTTTAAAAGAGTTAATAGATATATTTAGAAAACAAATAAATAAGAAAGGGCATAAAACTGTCGTTATACAGAATAAACAGTTAGAAAAAGACTTAAAAGAAGAAGACATTACTTATGATAAAGAAGAAATAATGGGTTTTGCTATTGGAAAAGAAGTTGATAAAAAGAAAGAAAAACCAGAAGAAAAATACGAAGAACACGAGAAAAAGGTATTGCCAAAAAAAGCTACTGATAAAAAATCTTTTTTCGCCATT
>CAZHJA010000028.1:0-10742 GCA_964532865.1 uncultured Gammaproteobacteria bacterium | reverse complement strand
TAGTGATACAGAACTTTTAATTACAATACCTTCATACAGAAAATATGACGTTGAAATTAAACAAGACATAATAGAAGAAGTTGCCCGTATATACGGATACCACAACATTCCAAGTAATTTACAACCTGCTGCATACGTAGTACAAGACAAAGAAATGCAAGCTTTTTTTAATATCCAAAACAAAACAAAATATCTTTTAAAACATATTGGACTTCATGAAGTTATTAACTATTCAATGATTTCAAAAACACAAATAGAAAATCTTGGACTTAAAGTAGATAGACACTTAAAATTATCAAACAGCTTATCTGAAGACATTGAATATTTAAGAATTACACTTATTCAATCGCTTATTACAAATATAAAGCAAAATGAAGGAAAAAGAGATATTTTGAGATTTTTTGAAATTGCTAAAACATATATAAAAAAGAAAAATGATTTGCCTGATGAAAAATATATGCTTTCAATTGCTGTAAATACAAGTTTTTCTGATTTAAAAGGAATTCTTGAAACATTGCTTTATGAATTAAATATATTGAATTACAAAATAAACCCAATAGTTTTTGATATGTTTTCAAAAAATATATCAGCCCAATTATTAATTAAGAATGATTGTGTAGGATATTTAGGTAAATTGAAATCTGAATATAAAGATAAAAACAAAGTAAATAGTGAAATATATATTGCAGAATTAGATTTTTCTTCATTGGTTAATAGCTTTAATATAATTTCCCGCTTTTATCCAATTAGCCCTTATGCAGTAATTAAGCTTGATTTAAATGTTGAACTTTCAAAAAATAAAACATATGCACAAATTATTAATAAAGCATACAAATCTTTAAATTATATTCAAAACATTAAGCTTATTGATTTATTTAAAAATAAAGCCACATTGAGATTTTATTTTTCAAGTAATAAGCGAAATATAACTGAAGAAGAAGCAAAAAAACAACTTAAGAATTTAACTTAAAAAAATTAATCAGTCTCTTCAGTAGGTTCTGGAGTAGGTGTTTCTTTTTCATAATCCCATTCTTCATTTACCCCAAACTTAATAGTAGATTCACCTTGTTTGTCTTTTTCATTTGTTGCCTTAACCTGTAATTCATATGCTCCATCTTCAAGATGAATAGATACATTAATCTCATTTGTATCTTCATTTATATTTTTTATTTCATCCCCATTAATATATATTTTTATATTTTTAATTTTCTCTCCTGATATGATTTTGGCACGTATTTCAATATCATTATTATCAAGCCTCTGCTCTCCCGAAGGATTTTTAATTGAAACTACAACGTCATCCTTTGAAGAATCAGATACTTCAGTAGGATAATGATATTTATCGTCACCTTGTTCTCCTCGCCATTTATCAATTGCGTCTTGCCACCTATTTTTCCCATCTGTTGAAATTGGATCATTTTCGGAAATTACAATATATTCCTTTTCTTCATAGTTGCCATTTTTAATTTCAACATCATTTGCAAGCTTGCCATTAGCTTTTGATATTTTAAGTTTTTTGTAAAAAGAGGATATGTCTTTAGGTTCTGATCCTTCAATAAAATATTCTGATCTTGTCTGATTTTCATCTTTTGGTAGTCCACCAAACATACTATCTATTTGAACAGCCTTGACTTTCTCAGGTTTTTCCATAATCCCGTCTTCATATTTTTTCAAAAGTTCTGTCATTACTCTATGCCAGATTGGAGAAGCTCCAGTTATTCCAGAAGCAATCTCTTGATTCATTGGAGAATTATCATTATTTCCAACCCAAACACCAACTGTAATGTCTTTTGTAAATCCTAATGTCCAGTTATCACGCTTATCATCTGTTGTTCCTGTTTTAGCAGCAACTGTTTTACCATATATATTTAAATAGGAATTTGCTCCAAATATCTCCATTCTTGCATTATTATCAGATAATATATGAGAAGTTAAAAATGCCACTTCTTCAGAAAATACTTTTTTCTCTTTGGGCTTTGGTGATTTATATAATGTTTTTCCTTTAAAATCCTTTATTTCAAGAATAGCTGAAGGTTCAATTTTGTTACCTTTATTTGCAAAAACACTAAAAGCCGATGTTAAGTTTAAAAGCGTAGTTTCTCCTCCTCCTAGTGTAACAGCCAAACCAAATCTTTGTAAATTTTCTTGTGTAGGAGAAAGACTTTCAAGCCCCATATCAGAGGCTTTTTGTAAAAAATCTTTAATTCCTACCATTGCCAGTAATTTCACTGCTGGAATATTTATTGAATTTCCAAGAGTAAAACGCAATTGCATTGGGCCTCTGTATTTATCATCATAATTTACTGGAATATAGTCTTCTTCGCCTTGATTTGGAAACTCAGTTTTAATATCCATTAATACTGTTGCTGGGGTATATCCTTTTTCAAAAGCTAATCCATATGTTATTGGCTTTATTGCTGATCCAGGCTGTCTTTTTCCTAAAGTAGCATTATACTTCCCATATTTTTCGTCATTAAAATCATATGATCCAACCATAGCTAAAATCTCTCCTGTCTTTGAATCAAGAACAATTAAAGCTCCATTTCCAACTTTATAATCTTTAAGTTTTCCAATTTCCTCACTTACAATTTTTTGGGTTATTTTCTGGTCTTCAATTGATAAGGTTGTTTTTACTTTTACACCTTTTTCAATGATTTTTGCACCATATTCTTCTTCAATTAAATCTTTGATATAAAAGACAAAGTGAGGAGCATTAATAGCTAATTTTGACGCTTTAAATTTAATCTTATCAAGCTTTTCAACTGCTTCTTTTTCTTCATCTATTGTAATATATTTATCTTCCCTCATTCGTCTTAAGACATCCTTTGCCCGCTTTTTCCATGCATCTTTCTCTCCTATGTGGGGTGAATATTTTGTAGGACTTTGAGGAAGGCCTGCAAGAATTGCAGATTCAGCAATGTCTAATTTATTTGGCTCTTTATCAAAGTATCCTTTTGCAGCAGAACCAACACCCCAATAAGTACCTCCATATGGAGCTTCATTTAAATACATTTCAAGTATTTGCTCTTTTGTATACCTTCTTTCAACTTCAAATGCTAAAATCATTTCTTTAATCTTCCTTGATGCAGTTCTTTGTGAACTTAATAAAACATTTTTTATAAGCTGTTGTGTGATAGTTGATCCTCCTTGAATGTTTCCTTTTAATACTATTGTAAGAAAAGCCCTTAATATACCGCTTTCTGAAATTCCCTTGTGTGTATAAAAACTCTTGTCTTCAATTGCAATAGTTGCTTTTTTCATATGGTCTGATACATCATTCAAACTAATTGGAACTCTATTTTTATCTTTATACATCTCATATAATATCTCTCCATCTCTATCATAAAAAATAGTAGAGTTTTCTGAAGACTCAGATAATTTTCCAGGAGAAGGGAGATCTTTGGCAAACCAAGCAAACAAAGCAAAAGTAGCAATAAAACCTAATATTGTTATTCCAACAACAAAACTTAAAAAATATAATAATAATCTCTGCTTTTTATACTGTCTTCTTTGACTGGCCCTTTTTGATAATTGCCTATTGTTATATTTACCCATATACATAAGATAAAATACTAACATTTTTAAAATTCATAAGCAAATTCGATAAAAATATGTAAAAATTTAAACTTCAATAAATATGAAATTTTATGTATAATAAAAATGTGAAAATTAAAATGAAAAAAGAAACTATATGGAAAGTAATTGTAGTTATTTCTTCTATTCTTCTTGTGTTAACTTCTATTGCTCCTTTATTCTTTTTAAGATAGGAACGCTTTATTTGTTTTGTATAATAAAAACATGAATCTACACGATCCAATAAACTCCCTTTTAAAAACAAGTGTTGTTACAATTAAAAAACTCAAAAAACTTGACATACATGATTTTTGGGATCTTATTAATTACATTCCTTTTAGATATGAAGACTATTCTAAAACTTTAAATATAAATAAAGTAGGGGAGAATAAAACAGTTACAATAAAAGGCAAAATTGAAGATTTAAATAATATCTATACAAGAAGAAGATTTCAAATACAAAAAGTGCAAATTTCTAATAAAACTGGAAAGATTGAAATAACATGGTTTAATCAACCATATCTTATTAGACTTTTTAAGCAGTATAATTATCTTTCTATTTCCGGAGATATTGAAAAACTACTTAATACATATACGTTAAAGCCTAAAGAATATGAGGTTCTTGAATTTCTTAATCAAAAAACAATCCACACTGGAAGAATAATCCCAATATATTCAACAACATACGGATTATCATCAAGAACAATAAGAGAAAAGGTGTTTTTTCTAATTAATAATCTTGAAAATATTAAAGAAACTCTTCCAAAAGAAATTATTAAAAAAAATATGCTTTTTAATATTTTAAAAGCATATAAAGAAATTCATTTTCCATCAACATTGGAATCAGCAAGAAAAGCAAAAGAAAGACTTGCCTTTGATGAATTATTTACAATACAATTAACAAGCCAACTTACAAAAATTGAATGGAGCAAACAAAAAGTTAGACAAAAACTTAATCTTAATAAAATTAATAGAAATAAAGTAAAAGAGTTTATAAACAATATACCATTTAAATTAACAAAAGCCCAACAAAGATGTATTAAAGAAATTGAAAAAGACCTTGTCTCTGAAAATCCAATGAATAGATTTCTTCAGGGAGATGTTGGTTCAGGAAAAACAATAGTTGCAGCAATTGCAAGCTATATTACCTCACTAAACAATAAACAAACATTAATTATGGCTCCAACTGAAATATTAGCCAACCAGCATTACAAAACTATTACAAGCCTTTTTAAAAATCTCCCCTTAAAAACCGCTTTACAAACAAGTTCAAGTAAAACTATTAAAGAAATTAAAAAAGGAGAACAAATAATTAAGAATCAGCAATATGACATTATAATAGGAACTCAAGCATTATTAAATAAAAAACTTTCACTTAAAAATGTAAGTCTTGTAATAATTGATGAACAACATAGATTTGGAGTTCATCAAAGAGCTATTCTTAAAGAAAAAGCTGTTAACCCTCATCTTCTTACGATGACTGCAACTCCAATACCAAGAACAGTAAGCTTAACGCTTTATGGAGAGCTTGATATGTCAATTATTGATGAGATGCCCAAAGAAAGGCTTTCAATAAAAACATATTTTGTACCGCAGGGAAAAAGAGAAAATGCATATAAGTGGATTACAAAATTGATGAAAAAGGAAAAAATACAAGTATTTATTGTTTGTCCTATTATTGAAGAATCAGAAATTGAAACGATGAAATCTGTAAAAGCTGCAAAAAAAGAATTTGATTATTTAAAGAATAATGTTTTTAATGCATTTAAAGTAGGGCTTTTACATGGAAAATTAAAATCAAAAGAAAAAAATAAAATAATGAGTGATTTTAAAAGTAAAAAATACGATATTCTTGTTACAACTCCAGTAGTTGAAGTTGGAATTGATATTTCAAATGCATGCGTTATGATTATTGAGGCTGCAGAGCGTTTTGGACTGGCCCAACTACATCAATTAAGAGGAAGAATCGGGAGAGGCAAAAAACAGTCTTATTGTTTTTTATTTACTGAAAAACAAGAAAAGCCAATAATTTCAAGATTAAAAATGTTTACTCATACACAAAACGGAATAAAATTAGCAGAATATGACTTGAAAAAAAGGGGTCCTGGAGAGATATTTGGTATAAAACAGCATGGATATTGCAATTTAAAAGTAGCGTCATTTTCTGACCTTAAGCTTATTGAAAAAACTAAAAAAGCAGTATATTATTTTATGAAAAATAATAAAGATATTAAAAAGTATCCTGAACTTGAAAAAAAAGTAGAGAATTTTAAAGTAAATAAAATAGCTCGAGATTAAAATGCACTTGTCAAATTATAAATTGGCATAATAACAGACATAACTAAAAATCCAACTCCGCCACCTAAAACAACAAGAATTAAAGGCTCAATAAGAGTTGTCATTGCTTTTGTAGCAAGTTCTGATTCCATTTCAAAATATTTTGACAGCCTCATTAATGTATCATCTAAATGTCCTGTTTGTTCTCCTACTTGAGACATTTGGACAAGGATCGGAGGAAATATTCCATCTTGTTCAAGAGCATTTCCTAAAGATTGCCCTTTTTCAACTTTTTTAAATATTACTGCAAAGGCTTTTTGAAAAACCATATTGTCAGTAGTGTCAATAACAATATTTAAGGCAGTTAGTATTGAAACTCCTGAACCAATTAATATTGCAAGGGTTCTTGTTATATTAACAAGGGATGATTTTTTAATTACATTTCCAATAACCGGAATTTTTAATAATAAACTATCAAAAACAAGCTTTCCTTGTTTTGTTTTTATATATCTTTGAAACAAAATAATCCCTCCTACAGTAACACCAATAATAATTGGCCAAAACTTTACAGAAAAGGAAGAAATTGTCATAAGTATTTTTGTTGTAATAGGAAGATCAATATCAAAATCTTTATATAATCCAAGCAATTTTGGGACAACAAATGTAACCATAACAAACATAACTAGTATCATGGCTGTAACTACAATTGCTGGATATATCATTGCTCCTTTTAATTTTCCTTTAAACTCTCTTTCTTTTTCAAGGTTTTCTGAAAGCTTTAATAATATTTCAGCAAGCTTTCCAGAAGCTTCTCCAGATCTTACTAACGCAATATACAAATTTGAGAAGTTTTGAGGATATTTTTTTAATGCAGTTGATAATGGATTTCCCTGTCTAATCTCTGCATCTAGGCTTTTAATCAGTTTCAAAAGAGAAGGCTTTGTCATTTGTTTTTTTAAAATCCCAAAAGAATCAACAAGAGTTAATCCTGCATTTAGCATTATTGCTATTTGTCTTGTTAAATCAACAATATCATTAAATGATACTTTATCAAATAATTTGCCAAAAGAGCTTTGGCCTGATATTGCTCCTAGCTTTTTAACTTCTACTGGAAAGTAATTATTTTTTTTTAAATATGAAATTACTGCCTCCTCGCTATCTGCAGTAATTTTCTTTACTATAGTTTTATTGTCTTTTATTGCTTTATATTTAAACTGCATATTTAGCCAATTAAAATTTCAAATTCTTTTGGTCTTAATGAATACGCTTTTGCAGTTTCTTTTGAAATTTTTCCAGATTTATACAAGCCAACTAAATATTTTTCAAAAAGAATCATATCTTCACTTCCTGAAGTAGCTAAAATATTATCAATAAGATGGTAGTTTCGATCTCTAATATTTGATGCAACTGCAGAGTTATTAAATAAAAGCTCAATAGCAGGAATTCTTCCAACAATATCAGATCTTGGAAGTAAGCGTTGTGTAATAATCACATGTAGCGCTGAAGATAATTGAGATCTTATTTGATTTTGCTGACCTGAAGGAAAAACATCTATAATTCTTGTTATACTGTCCTTAGCTGACTGCGTATGAAGTGTTGAAAAAATTAAATGTCCTGTTTCCGCAGCAGTCATTGCAAGCTGTACTGTTTCATAATCTCTCATTTCACCAATAAGAATTACATCAGGATCCTGCCTTAATGCTGATCTTAAAGCAATGTTCCAAGAATGAGTGTCGCGATGAAGCTCTCTTTGACTGATAATTGATCTTGCTTTTGGATATACGTATTCAACTGGGTCTTCTATGGTTATTATATGCTTTGAAAACTTTGAATTAATTCTTGAAATTAAAGAAGCTAAGGTTGTTGATTTACCCTCTCCTGTTGGTCCTGTAATAAGAACCAAACCCTGCTTGCAATCTGTAATATTATATAAATCTGTTGGAAGAGATAATTGCTCCAATGTTTTAATTTCTTTGGGAATAACTCTAAAATCAGCATTTAAAGTTCTATTTGCAAAATATGCATTTGTTCTAAAACGATAACCACTGTATTCATATCCAAAATCAATCTCTTTATTTGCCAATAAATTCTCTTTTTGTTCTTCAGTAATTATTGAAAATATCATACGTTGAGATATTTCCGGTGTAATAATGGAAAGATTGTTAAATTGATGAAGATCTCCATTTATTCGCAATGAAGGATAGTATCCTGAGATTAAATGCAAATCAGAAGCATTTCTATTTATTGCTAATTGAAGCAAATCTTTTATTTCCATATGTTTTAATATTAAACTAAAAATTAAATTTCTGCTACCCTTAAAATTTCCTCTATTGTTGTGATTCCTTCTAATACTTTTAAATATCCATCTTGTTTCATAAGTATCATTCCTTCTTTTTTAGCTTGATTTTCAATATCTTTTCCTGAAGCAGATTCTAAAATCATTCTATTTATTGCTGGACTTATTTTTAATACTTCAAATATTGCAACTCTACCTTTATATCCTGTTTGATTGCATTCTTTACATCCTTTGCCTTTAGTTAATAAAATTGGCTTACCTTCAACATACTTCTTGGGCAAAAGAGTGCCTAAAATCTTTTTTATATCCTCCTTAATAAGCTGTTCTGGTTCATATTGCACAGCACAGCTTTTACAAACTCTCCTTATAATTCTTTGAGCCATAGATACACTTAGCACAGATGAAATTAAAAAAGGCTCTCCTCCTAAATCTATTAAACGTGGAATTGATGTTGCAGAGTCATTTGTATGAAGTGTGGAAAATACTAAATGTCCAGTTAACGCAGCTTGTATAGCAAGCTGTGTTGTTTCTTTATCTCTAATCTCTCCAACTAAAATAATATTAGGGTCCTGCCTTAAAAATGACCTTAATCCAGTTGCAAATGTCAATCCTGCCTGAGGGTTAATTTGAACTTGATTTATCCCCACCATTTGATATTCAACAGGATCCTCAAGTGTAACAATGTTCACTGTTGGTTTATTAAGCCTGTTTAAAACTGAATAAAGAGTTGTTGTTTTACCAGATCCTGTAGGACCTGTGACAAGAATAATTCCATAAGGTTTTAAAATTGCTTCTTCAAGATCCTTTAATTGAGGCCCTCGTAATCCAAGTTCATTAAGAGTAGGTATTCCTCCAGTTTTTTTTAATAATCTCATAACGACTTTTTCTCCATGCACAGTTGGAAGTGACGATACACGAAGATCTACTTCATTCGCTCCCAGTTTAAAATTAAACCTTCCATCTTGAGGAACTCGTCTTTCATCAATTTTCATCTGTGCTAGTATTTTAATTCTTGAAACTAATGAATCATGAATTGACCTTGGTAAAGAAAGCTTTTCTTGAAGAACACCATCTATTCTATAACGAACTTGAGTTCTATTTTCCTGAGGCTCTATATGAATGTCTGATGCTCTTCCTTTTATGGCAAACTCAAGTATAGTAGAAACAATTTTGGCAATTGGCGCCTCTTTAATAATACTTGTTTGAACTTGAGCCTGATCTTGCTTTTCAGGTTCATAATCCTTTAATGCTTCTGTAACTTCAGGTGATAATCCTTGACTATATGATAAGTTAATTGTTTTTTCAATTTCTTCAGAATCTGCAAAAGTCATTACTATTTTTTTGCCTGTTTTCTTTTCTAAAAAATCTTGAACAGATGTATTAAAAGGATCACTTGTTGCTAAATAAACAGTGTTTTCCTGAACGTTAAATTTGTAGGGTATTACGCCATATTTCCTCGCTATTGATTCTGAAACATAGCTTATTGCCTCTGGATCAACTGGGGAATTCATCAAGTCTATATATGCAACTTTAAGAATTTCAGCAACTGCTTTTAATATTTCTAACTTTTTAATCTGAGAATATGTTATTAGATATTGATATACTGAAATGTTTTTTTGAAGACTATTAAGTTCAATTTTATCAGCCTCTTCTTTAGAAATTACGGCATTTTTAATTAATTGTCCAAGCAATTGTTTTGGAGATACATTCATAGTTTCATGATAAAGAGTATTTTGGTAAAATTCAATATGATTCCAATATTGCTTATTACAAATGACTTTAAAGAGGTTGCTTCCTTTATTAAAACTATTAAAACAAAGAAAGATATTATTATAAACATATATCCAAAAAAAACAGAATATTCAATAGAACAAATAAAAGAAATAGTAAGAGAAACAATAATATATCAACCATATAAACGGATATATGTTTTGGAAAACTTTAACTATTCTTCCCAAGCAGCTCAAAATGCGTTTTTAAAAACATTAGAAGAAAGTATAAATAATATACAATTTATTCTAACTGCATCATCTGTTCACCAATTGCTTCCAACAATAATTTCAAGAGTTAAAGTTATTAATCTAAATAAAAACATTAAAATCCAAATAGATAAAAAAATAGAAAAGATTTTTGAAGATTTTATTAAAAATAATTCAATGAATATTTTAAATTTAGATGAAATAAATATTGGCTCAAAAACAAAAGCCCTAGAACTTTTAAATCAAATTATAGTTTTTTTCAGAAATAGAATACATAAAGACAAAAGAGCAACAATTATCTTAAAAAAAATACTTTCCATCAAACCTCTTTTAGAAAACAATAATTTAAATCCCCAGCTTACAATTGACAATCTGTTGATTTATATTCAAAAAGAATATATGATAAAAAAAGATGATAAAAAAAGCACTTAAATCATCATTTGGGTTTACTCTTATTGAACTTCTTATTGTTATTGCAATAATATCAATGCTTTCAGCATTGCTTGTTCCAAATTATATGAGTGCTAGAGAAAGAGCAAGAGATGCACAAAGAAAAAATGATTTAAAACAAATTCAAAAAGCTTTTGAAATGTATAGCCAGGACCAAGCAATACCAG
>CAZHJA010000027.1:0-11258 GCA_964532865.1 uncultured Gammaproteobacteria bacterium | reverse complement strand
CATATAATCTGCCTTATTAGAATAACCGTATGTTATATATTTATGCTTATTAAGTTTGGAAAGTAAAGAACGAATATTTTTATCGTCAGCACATAGAACTAGCTCTTTTCCTTTAAAAAAGGATAAAAATGTGTCTTTAACAGCTTTGATATCTTTAAAAATATCAGGGTGGTCAAAATCAATATTTGTGCAGACTATATATTTGGGATTAAATAATAAAAGCTTTGAAGTATTATCATGTGGAGGATTTATTCCATATTCATCAGCTTCAACTACAAAATACTTGCTTTTGCTATAATTTCCTCCATCATAATCGGTAAAACATGGAGCTCCAACAATATAGCTTGGGTTTACATTAAGTTTTAGCAAGGCATATGAAAGAAAAGATGCTGTAGTTGTCTTTCCATGACATCCTGCAACAGCTATTGAACATTTAAACTGTTTTATTAAATAAGCAAGGACTTTTGCTTGAGATATTGTTTTTACTTTTCTATTTTTTGACTCAATTACTTGAGGATTGTCTGTACCTCCATGTGCTGCAGAATATATTAATGTATCAATACTTTCAGGAATATCTTTAATATTAAATCCTATGCTCCAAGCAATATTGTTTTTCATAAGCAACTCATCTGTTATTTGATCATCTTTTGTATCAGAGCCATAAACATTTTTACCCATTTTCTTAAATATCACTGCAAGGTTAGCCATTGCAACACCCTTTATCCCTACAATAAAAATATTATTTGAGGATTTTAGCATAAGTATATGCAAATTATACAATTTTTAATAAAAAAACTTGAATTTATAATTATTTTATATAATATTGAATTCTTATTATTTATTGTATAATCTTTATTGTTATATATGAAATATAGCAAGTATAAACAGATATTTTATTCCTTTATTCATCTTCTTTTTACATCTAGTATATTGTATGCCTTTTATCATTTCTTAAAAACACCAAAAACAAATATGTTTTATAGAAGAATGTGGGCATATGAAATTTGGATTATTATCTCTTTTTATATCTTATTTCTATATCTTGCATTAACAGAAGATGGAAAAAGATTTTTGAAAATTAAAGATAAATTTGCCCATTTTAAAAGAGTACTAATGATCAATTTACTTCTTCTTATTTTTCCTTGGGGATTATTACTTTTGCTTGCTCCACCTGATTTGTTGGGAATGGTTAAGTTAAATTCAGTTTATTGGAGAATATTAGGCTTTTTTTCACTACTGGGAGCAATTGTTTATTATTTTGCATATCGCTTTTATAAATATAAGCTTACCTATTATATTTTTATTTTCGGAGCTGTAGATAACTTATTAGCTGGAATAATTATTCTAATTTTATTTATGCTCCAAAAGGCCCCTCTTGTTTCAATAGGGTCTGTTCCTCTTCTTCTTTATTTTTCATACTTTTTCGTTGAACAAACTTTAAACTATAATCAAAATATTAAAGACTTAAAAAAAAGCGAAACAATTATTGGGAAAGTAAAAAAATTAATAAAAAAAGACTAAAGAGATTAATGTTTTGTCTATTTTAAGATAGCATGTTCAATAGCTTTTCTTTCATCCCAAGGATGTTCCTTATTTCCTCGACATAAACTCTGTTCATGCCCTTTTCCAGTAAATATAATAACATCATCTTTTTTTGCAAGACTTACTGCCTTATTTATAGCTTGATTTCTATTTTCAATTACAATATATTTTTTTCCAGTTTCTTTAATTCCGCTTCCAATTTGAGCACAAATTTTACATACATCTTCAGTTCGAAAGTCTTCCTCTGTTAATATTATTAAATCAGAGTATTTTGCGCTTATTTTCCCCATTTTAGGTCTTTTTGCAATATCTCTTAAACCTGCACATCCAAATACATGTATAATTTTTCCATTTCCGTAAATTAAGTTATTTTTTACTGTTTTTAATACCTGATTTAAACCATTTATCGTATGCGCAAAGTCAATAACTATTGTAAATCCTTTGTCTGTATTAATTACTTCAAATCTACCCTTAGGCAGCTTGAATGTTGATACTGCTTTTAATATTTTATCTTTTTCAATCCCCAAAATATTTGCAACAGAAATTGCCGCAAGAATATTATATTTATTATAGTCCCCAATAAGCTCTGTTTTTATACTCTCGCTCCACATAAAATCAGCTTTGTTATTTAAGCTGTATGTAAATATTAAAGAAGATGTAATATTATTTTTTAAAGTTTGCATTACTCCTTCGTATGATTGATCATCTTTATTTAATATTATTTTTTTTGAAGATCTCATAATTAAGCTTTTTGATTTTAAATAATTATCATAGCTTCCAAAATAGTCATATCCTGAAATGGATTTTATATGCTCATGCGTAATATTTGTAAGTACAGAAACCATATAATCAATACCCCATACTCTATTTTGATCTAATCCATGAGCAGTTGTTTCAAGAACAAAATACTCATCACCATGATTTACTGCAGAAGAAATGTATTTTTGAGTTTGAAAAGAATCCGGTGTTGTTACATGAAATCCAGTGTCAAACTTTTCTCCTGCAATATTTGCATATATGCTTGAAATTACTGATACTTTTTTTCCACAACTTTTTAAAATATGATAGATAAGATGACTTGTTGTTGTTTTTCCATCTGTTCCTGTTATCCCAATAACCTTAATTCTTCTGCTTGGAAAACCATAAACAATATTTGCAATAATTGCTTTTATTAAATGAAAAATGTTTTTTAGTTTACGAATCATATTTTTTACTCCTCTGGTGCAACATTATAGTATATTAAGAATTCTTTAGCTACTTCGAAAAAAAGAGGGGCTGCTGTTTCTGAGGCCCATGGAGAAGACTCAGGCTCTCTTAATACTACAAGAGTAATAAATTTTGGCTTATCTAAAGGAGCAAAGCCTATAAAAGAAGCTATTGTTTTTGAAGCATCATAATGCCCTTCTATTGGTATTTGAGCAGTACCTGTCTTTCCTCCCATTTTATATCCCTTTGGCTTAACCCACTGGAATTCTCCCTGTTCAACAGTAGAATGAAGCATTTTTTTCATAATCTCAGAGGTTTTATTATTTAATACTTTTCTTATAATCTTAGGCTTTATTTCAATTTCCCTGTCTCCTGAATCCATTTTTAAAACAATATATGGTTTTAAAAGGTTTCCTCCATTAATTATAGCTGCAAATGATCTTAACATTTGTATAGGAGTAACAGCTATTCCTTGCCCAAATGTAACTGTAGCAAAATCAATTGGATACCAGTTTTCAATAGGTTTTAAATTTCCTGGAACTTCTCCTTGAACATCAATATTTGTCAAGTTTCCAAACCCAAAATCGGAAATTGCATTAAATACTGCTTTATTTCCCATTTGTTGTCCAATTTGCACCATGCCTACATTAGAAGATTTTTCTAATATTCCACTAACAGTTATTTTGCCTTGATATTTATCATTCCATGTTCTTATATAATATTCCCCTATCCTTATGGGTCCTTCTTCATCAAATATATCATTTGGCTTTATTAACTTTTTTAATATTCCATATGAAACAATAATTGGCTTAAATATTGATCCTGGTTCATAAAGATCAGAAACTGCAGGATTTTTAAAATAACTCTCACTAAACTCATAATATTTCTCTAAATCAAAATCAGGAAGACATACAAGCCCAAGAATTTGCATTGTATATGGATCAGCAGTAATAATACATCCTTGCTTTGCTTTATAATGCTTTAACGCATTTAATAAGCTTTGCTTTGAAATATCTTGTATTGTTTTATCTATAGTAAGAATCAAATCTCTTCCATTTTCAGGATCAATTTTCTCTTGTGTACCAATAAGAATTGGTCTTCCCAAAAGATCACGCTCTGATTCAAGCAAACCAGGGATACCTTTTAATTCTTTGTCATAAAAACCCTCTAAACCAAAATATCCAACATCTTCTGCCTTTTCATTTTTCCCTACAAAACCAACTAAATGAGCCGCTAATGAAGCTTCAGGGTAATACCTTTTCATTCCATAATTAAAACCTACTCCTTTTAAATTCAATTTAGAAATTTTATCCTTTTCTTTTTCTTCAATACCAGAAAGTATTGAAACCCAATATTTCGTATCATCAAATCTTGCCTCAATAGTTGCTTCCCCTACTTTCAAAACCTCATCAAGCTTTTTAATAACCTCATATTTGTCTTTTATTTTCTTTGGCTCAATATACAAATGATAACTATTCTGGTTGAGAACTAATGGATTTCTATTCCTGTCATAAATCTTTCCTCTTTCTGACAAAATCATTTCTGTCTGAAGATAATTATCTGTTTTTACTGATTCACTATTAATTATCTGAATAGAAAATAACTTGATAATTATTGCGGCATAACAAAAAAGAAAAAACAATAAAAGTAATTTTCTTTTGTTCATAATGAAAGAATAGCAAATTCAAAACAAATATTATTTTTTATTTACTATTTATTATCTACTATTTATTAAGTGCAACAGCAAGATTGTTTAAATATATTGGTATAGCTTTTTTTGTAAAGTCTAATTCTGCAGCTAAAGAAGCAGCTTTTTGAAAAGAAACATCGCCTGTTGAGATTTTCTCCAGTTCAATATTTTCTTTGTGTAAAATCATAATATCTTTTTCATATTTTGAAATCTCATTACTTAAATTAATTCCAGAAACAAATATATAGATATTTGAAACAATAATTGCAAAAAGTACTGTATATATTATGTATTTTTTCATATATTATTTTTAAAAATAATTCTTAATTTTGCTGATCTTTCATGTTTTATGTTCTTTTTTCCAACAATTGGTTTTTTTGTTAATAATTTTAAACCATTTTCTTTAGCAAACCGTTTTACAATTCTATCTTCTAGCGAATGAAAAGATATTACAATTATCCTTCCATTACTATTTATAATATTCCTTGCTCCCTTTAATGCTTTTTTTAAATTTTCAAACTCATTATTTACTGCAATTCGTAAAGCTTGAAAAATTCGTGCATAAACTTGTTTATCTTTTCTTTTTATTGTTTTATCAATAATTCTTAATAAATCACCTACTTTTTCAATTTTTTTTAAAGAGCGGGCGTTAACAATACCTTTAGCAATTGCCCTAGAATTGATTTCCTCAGAATACTTTGTAAAAATTTCATATAATTCACTTGCTTTTAAACTATTAATAATTGAACTTGCTGTTTTAATAATATTGTTACTTAATCGCATATCTAAATACTCATCTTCATTTTTGTATGAAAAGCCTTTTTTCGATTTTTGAATCTGTCTCATTGACAAACCAAGGTCAAATATTATTCCATCAACTGGATAATATTTATTTTTCTTTGCAATATCTTCAATATTTGCAAAATTATCATTAAATAAAAATGCATTTTTGAATATTTCTTTTTGCTTTAATCCTTCTATTTGCCTCTCATCCCTATCAATGCCTAATAATCTTCCTTGTTTTTTTAATATCTCTTGTCCATGTCCTCCTTCTCCGACAGTTGCATCAATATATAGGCCGTTTGGCTTAATATTCAAATTGTCAATGACTTCTTTTAAAAGAACTGGGGTATGTCTCATATTAGCTTTTGAACTCTTTATTGTATTTCTCCCATTTTTCTTGCTTCCATATTTCAAAATGGTCACCTACCCCAATAATTAGAACTTTATTTTTAAATCCGGCATGAATCATAAGATTTCTGGGCATAACAAATCTTCCTTGATCATCAATATCCAAATAAACCGCTGATGAAAATAAAAAGCGTCTTTTTTCAAGATTTTCCCTTTCTAAAAGTGAAACATCAAGTAAAGTCTTTGCTTTTTGTTCCCAATCTTCTTTATCATAACCTGCTAAACAAAAATCAAAACCTTTTGATAGAATAAAAGTGTTGCCTTTTAAAAGTTCTCTAAGTTTTTTTGGCAATATTATTCTGCCAGGTGCAGTAAATGAAACAGAATATTCACCATAAAAAACCATATACAACCATTAAACACCATAATTTACCAGGTGTCAAGAGGAAATGAATAAAATATTTAATAAAACTAAACAATTTGTCTTTTCCCAGCAAAAAAGTATATTTTCAAGCGCCTTAATACTTGCATTTATGATTGTTATTGCACGCCTTTTTGGATTCCTGCGCTATAGAATACTTGCTGGATACTTTACTACAGATACGCTTGATGTTTTTTATGCCTCATTTCGTATTCCAGATCTTGTTTTTGAGATTCTAATAACAGGAGCACTTATTTCATCATTTATCCCTATATATATAAAATACAAAAATGATAAAGAAAAGCTTTCTACAAATATATCTTCAATAATAAACCTAGTTTTTGTTGTTCTCTTTATCTTTCTTATAATCCTTTTTGTCTTTATGAACAAAATTATGGCTTTAATAACTCCAGGATATGATATTGAAAAAATCCGCTTAATTTCTAGGTATTCTAGATACCTGCTTATTGGCCAGCTTCCATTTTTGGTATTTGGAAATATTCTAACTGGAATAGGACAAGCAAATAAAACATTTTTTTTAGCTGCACTTGCTCCAGTTTTTTATAATCTTGGAATTATTGTTGCAACAATAATTCTGGCACCTAATTTGAATTTATTAGCACCTGTTATTGGAGTTGTGTTAGGAGCTGTTTTATTTCTTCTTATTCAATTTCCTCTTCTTTTTAAATTTGATTTTAAATATTGTTTTATTTTAAAAAAAACAAGGGGATTAATTGAGTTTGTAAAAACTACAATACCAAGAATACTAACTGTTCTTACAGCTCAAATAGATGCAACAATTGATCTTGCATTAGCTACGCTTCTTGAACCAGGTTCATATACAATATTATATCTTGCACAACGTTTTCAATTGCTTCCTGTTTCTGTTATTGGAATAGCACTTGGACAAGCTTCTTTTCCATATCTTTCAGAAATGTATCAAAACAATAAAATTGATGAATTTAAAAAAGTAGTAGTTGATTCTATTATGAACATATTTTTCCTTACTATTCCTATTATGTTGTTTTTTGTTTTTGCAAGAACTCCTCTTATAAGGTTGTTCTTTGGTGGAGTAAAATTTGATTGGAACTCTACGGTTCTTACTGCTATTACATTGTCTTTCTTTGCTTTATCCCTGCCCTTTCATAGCGTCTATTACTTTCTTACACGATGTTTTTATGCGTTCTTAGATACTAAAACTCCATTTATACTTAGCATTATCTCAGTTTCACTAAATGCAATCTTAAGTATAGTATTTATTGTATTTTTAAAACTTCCAGTGTGGTCTCTTGCAATATCTTTTTCAATATCAATGACTATTAATGTAATACTTCTTTTTATACTTCTTTTTAAAAGAATAAAAGGTCTTAATCTGAAAATTATTTTTCTTGAAACATCTAAAATTTTATTCGCATCTTTAATTTCATCGATATTCAGCTATTATCTTTTAAAATTTTTAGATGGACTTGTTTTTGACACAACAAGAACTATACAGGTGTTTTTCTTATTAACAACCGTAGGTATAATATACTTATTACTATATTTATTTATAGCATGGCTCATAAATACCAAAGAAATTTATCTTGTTTCAAAATTAATTATTAAGGCTAAAGAATACAAAAAGAAAATTATTGAATTACAAACAGTATATGAATAAAAAATTCCATCAAATCGAAGCAGCTAAAATTATTCAAAAAAAATTATTAGGTAAAAAAATTACCTATAAAGAAATATATTTGCTTATGGATGAAATTGCCAATAAAAGATTAAGTGATATCTTAATTACATACTTTGTTGCATCATCTTTTAAAGAAGGATATACGCATGAGGAACTTTATAATTTTACAAAAGCAATGGTAGAAACTGGAGAAAAACTTAGTTTTAAAGGGATAGTTGCAGATAAACATTCAACAGGAGGAGTCGCAGGAACAAGAACCACAATGATTCTAGTTCCAATAATTGCATATGCAGGTTTTAAAATTCCAAAAATATCTTCCCGTGCAATAACAACGCCAGCTGGAACTGCTGATGTTATGGAAGTTATCGCAGAGGTTGACTTTACTAAAAAAGAAATACTAACAATTGTAAACAATGTAGGAGGATGCATTTCATGGAACAATAAGCTTAATATTGCACCAGCAGATGATGTAATTATTAAAGTAGAAGAACCATTACAATTTGAATCATTTGATAAAATCATAATGTCAATAATGGCAAAGAAAATTGCTGTTGGTGCAACCCATCTTATACTTGATATTCCGGTTGGGAAAACTATGAAAATTCAGCATTTTACTGATGCAGAAAAAGTTGAAAATAAATTTAAAATGCTTGCAAAAAAATTTAATATTCATCTTATTACTGATGTTAATGAAACGCTGGAACCCGCTGGATATGGAATTGGACCATCTCTTGAAGCATTAGATGCACTTTCAGTTTTGGAGCAAAAAAAAGATAGACCAATTAAATTAGAAGCCAAAGCCCTAAGACTTGCCGGCAAATTACTTGACATATGCTTTTCTGACAAAAAAATAAAAAAAAATGGGCAAGAGGAAGCTGAAAAAATCCTAAAAGATGGAAAAGCTCTTCAAAAATTTAGAGAAATAATAAAAGCTCAAAAGGGCAATAATCAAATTTCATCTGATACATTAAAAACATCAAAATTCAAAATTGAAGTACATATGCAAAATCAAGGAAAAATTAAATCAATTAATAATTATAATTTAAATTCTATAGCAAAAATATTAGGAGCTCCCGATGATAAATATGCTGGTATATATTTATTAAAAAAGCTTGATGAAAAAATCAGCAAAAAAGAACCATTTGCAATGTTTCATTCATCTGATAAATATAGGCTTAAAGAAGCACAATTAACATTTAGTAATTTTCCAATTTATGAAATTGAATAATAATATTGTATATAATTAATTATTAATCCAATTATATTTATGAAAAAACTATTAATACTATTATTAACACTGGGAATTTTAGGCTTTGGAGGCTATCTTTATTATAAAGAAGGAACTCTTCCTGTTAATAAAAAAAGTTCAGAAACTCAAATATTTGTAATTAAAAAAGGAGATAGCTTAAATGAAATATCCAAGAATTTAGAAAAAGAAGAGCTTATACGAAACAAGTTAGTATTTTATCTCGTTGTAAAGCAGCTTGGAATTGAAAAAAGTATACAAGCTGGAGACTTTCGCCTTTCACAGTCAATGGATGTTTATAAGCTTTCAGAAACTTTAACACATGGAACTTTAGATATCTGGGTAACAATTATTGAAGGCCTAAGAAAAGAAGAAATAGCAGATATTGTATCAAAAAATTTTGATATACCTGCAATAGAATTTACTAAAGCAGCAAAAGAGGGCTATTTATTCCCAGACACTTACCTTATTCCAAGAGAAGCAACAACAGAAAATATATTGGCAATACTTACAAATACTTTTAATCTTAAATATTCTGATGAAATAAAAGAAAAAGCAAGTAAACTAGGCCTAACTCAAAAAGACGTTATCATTCTTGCTTCTTTAATTGAAAGAGAAGCTTTATACGATAATGACAGACAGAAAGTTGCTAACGTACTTTTAAAAAGAATTGAAAAAGGGTTCCCGCTTGAAATAGATGCAACAGTTCAATATGCATTAGGATATCAACCAAAAGAAAAAACTTGGTGGAAACAACACCTAACTCAGAAAGATCTTGATACTGATTCACAATATAATACGCGAAAATATGCAGGAATGCCTCCTGGACCAATATGCAGTCCTGGGCTTGCCTCTATTAACACAGTTGTTAATGCAACAACAGATACTCCTTACCTTTTTTATGTTTCAGATATGAATGGAAAACTTCATTATGCCATAACTTTAGAAGAACATAATGAAAATATTAAAAAGTATTTACAATAAAAACAAAATAGTATAGTATTTAAATATATATGCAAAATAAAGTAAATATTTTCATAATCTTAATTTCATTTTTTCTACTGCTTGCAAGCTTTATACTACCTCCAAGCTTAGTAAATGCTCAAAACTTATCTGCAGATACTGAAGCGTGCTCAAAATACTATGATTATGGAAAAGTTAAAGTAAATCTAACTTCAGATAAAAACAATTATGTTTTACAAAAAACAATAAAACTAAAAGGAACTATTGTAAACAATAATAAGTTTCCAATAACTGATATTATCCTATATTCTCTTATCCGAAGAAAAAATAAAGATAATGCTTCATTTGCAAAAAACGGCCATTATCTTATTGACAGAATTAAATTAAAAGAAAATCTTAATTTTCTGCCCCTAGAAACTAAATATATAGAAGTAGATATTCCTATTAATCCAAATTATCCAAATGGAGAATATATATTACAACATTTTATTCTATCAAAAGAAGGATTTCACTACTCTGGACGATCATTTCTCGAGGAAGATGTTGCAGGATATACTAATTTAATAATTGATAACAACAAGGATGCCCAAGTGTATTTTGATATTAATAATTTAACAGTAAATGAAAAGAAAAAAGACATCAGGGAATTTATGAACATAACAGATAACTCAAATTATTCAATTGAAATTCCAATTATTGACTCAAGAACGCAAAAAACAAATCTTCAGGTAAATGTTAAATATTATTACTTTGAAGCTGATATTGAAAGTTTGGTTGAAAAAGTACAAGGCACTATTATAACACCAGAAGACCAAGTATTAAAATCTCAATTTACTATTCCTGCAGACTTATCAGCTGCATATGTATTTACAGCTGAAATTAATTCTCCTACAAAAAGCATAATTAAATTTAGAATTTTAAAAAGCGGAGACATGACAAGAGCGTTAAATATGAATGATATTGGTATTTCAGAATTTCCTATTAATAATTCATCACGAGCTTATGTATGTTTTTATTCTCCAGGAAATGCAAATTCTCCTGAAACAAATGTAAAACTAAATTTGCTAAATAAAAATAGAGAAATTGTTGACAATACAAGCATCAAACGATTCTTTCCAAGTGAAGTACTTGCAATTAGTCTTCCTACGGATAAATTAGATACAAAAGATAATTTTTTTGTACAAGCAGAATTTAATGATACAAAAAATAGTCTAAAAGTTGAAAAACACTTTGAAAATAATACCTTTGCAAGTTCCGTTTCTGACATTAATATTAACTATGATCCTCAACAAGCTAATAAGCTATTTGTAGAACCAATAAACCTTAATGGCGATAAAATTCTAAAAGGAGGATATATTGAAAGTATAATTATTAAAAACAG
>CAZHJA010000026.1:0-12453 GCA_964532865.1 uncultured Gammaproteobacteria bacterium | reverse complement strand
TTAACTTTTAATTATTCTCGTAGAATATGTTCTTAGTATACGGGGTACACCCCAAACATCTCATAGAATGATTGGTAGTTTAACTGGAATTGCAAGAGAAACAACAACCCTACAAATGGATAAACTTAGGAAAAATGGCATTATTTTTTACAAAGCAAGAAACATTGTGATTACAAGTATAGATAAGTTAAAAGATGAAATAGCTGAAGTTGTTTGATTTAAGTACTTTTTGCAAGAATTAATTATAATTTTAGCTCACGTGCAATAATATCTGCCATAAATTCATGACCTTTTCTTGAAGGATGAATCCCATCATTTGAAGTTATTAAATATTTTTTCCCTTCCTTTTCCCAATTAAATTGAGATGGTTCAAAAGCATTAATCAATGGAACTTTTAATTTTTCAGAAACAGAAACTATATTTTCTAATTGTTCAATAATATTTGTTGCATGTTCATAAGCTTCATCATCTTTCCAGTTAACGCCTTTTGGTCCTTTTCCAAAATCTCTTTTTATTGGAGCAATTTCTGCCAACATATATATTTCATCTGATGAGTTTTTTGCTTTTTGAACAAGCGAAGTTAATAGCTTTTCATGTTTTTTTGGATTATGAGGAGAAAATGGATTATATGCAAATGAGGCAATAATTAAAATATCTGGATTAAGATAAGGAATTGAAGGGTAATTTCTAGTTTTATATGAAAACTCTTCATTTAGTCTGTTTAGTCCATCTTCAATATTTTGTGAGCCAATTCCATAATTATAAAGCTTAAATGTAGTCTTTGGATATTTTTTATTTAAGCTTTTTTGTAAGAATTCAAGATTTTCTCCCATAGTATCAACAATTGAGTCTCCAATAATTGCAATTGTATATTCTTGTTTTTTTGGAGTTGGGGTAGGGGTTAGTGTTATAGTTGGGGTTGGAGTTATTGTTGGGGTAGGTGTAAAAGTTGGTGTTAAAGTAGGAATTATTACAATAGTAGGAGAAACTTCAGTGCTTACAGTTCCCAAGACACTCCCTTCTTGTTTATCTGCTAATAAATTTTGTTTTTTATTAAAATATGAATTTGCTACAAGAGTAGTTAAAACAAGAACAAGAAGGATTACTAATTCTGCCATTATTAAATTAAGATGATTTACATTAATAAGCTTTTTTTTAATATATCTTTTTATCATTAAATAAAGTTTACCATTTTTGTAGATTATAGTTTATTGACAACAAGGTTTGCTAAAGCAGAAAATTTGCCAGAAATTATGACTTTTGATAATAAATAAAGATTATTTATCTATCATTGTTTTTACAATATTTTGAGGTACTTCTTCGTAGTGTGAAGGCTCCATATAAAAGACACCTCTTCCTTCAGTTAACGACCTTATAATTGTTGCGTATCCAGAAAGCTCAGATAGCGGAATATAGCTTTTAATTATAACTGCTCTACTTCTTTTTTCAGTTCCAATTATTTTTCCACGCTTGCTTGATATGTCTCCAATTGCAACACCCATGTAGTTTTCAGGAACTGTAACTTCAAGCATCATAATAGGTTCAAGCAGAACTAGTCCTGCTGATTTTGCAGCTTGCTGGATTGCCATAGATCCTGCAATTTTAAAAGCAATATCTGATGAATCAATATCATGATAAGTACCATCATACAATGTAACTTGTAAGTCAACCAAAGGATATCCAAGAAGAATACCTTTTTCTAAAGCTTCAATTACACCTTTTTCAACAGAAGGAATAAATTCTGAAGGAATAGACCCTCCTTTAATTTTATTTATAAATTTAAATCCTTCATTTCTTCCTAATGGTTCAACTTTAATAAGACAGTGTCCGTATTGTCCATGTCCTCCAGTTTGCTTTATATATTTTCCTTCTCCTTTAGCAGAGCGCTTAATTGTTTCTTTGTATGCAACCTGAGGTTTTCCTACATTTGCACTCATTCCCATTTCACGTCTCATTCTTTCAACAAGAATTTCAAGATGAAGTTCTCCCATTCCTGACATAATTGTTTGTCCTGTTTCATGGTCTATTTTTACTCTAAATGTAGGATCTTCATCAGAAAGTCTTTGAAGAACATATGAAAGCTTTTCTTGATCTGCTTTTGTTTTTGGTTCAATTGCAAGAGATATTACTGGCTCAGGAAAAGTAATCTGTTCATAAATAATTGGACGTTCTTCATCTGCTAGTGTATTTCCTGTTTTAGTATTTTTGGGACCTACTAATGCAACAATTTCTCCTGCATATGCCTTATCAATTTCTTCTCTTTGATTTGCATGCATTAAAAGGACGCGACTGACTCTTTCTTGTTTTTTTTGATTGACATTGTATACATAAGAGCCTGATTTCAGTACTCCTGAATATATTCGTATATAAGTAAGTTTTCCTACATGAGGGTCAAGCGGGGTTTTAAATGCTAATGCAGAGAATTTCTCTTCAGAGTTTAATAACCTTGTTTCTGGTTCATTTGTATCAGGATTTACTCCTTTAATTTCTTTTAAATCAAGAGGGGAGGGAAGATAATCGACAATAGCATCTAAAATAGGCTGTACTCCTTTATTTCTTAAAGATGTTCCGCAATAAATTGGAATTAATTTATATGATGTAACTGCTTTTCTTAAGGTTTTTTTTAATTCTTGTACACTAATTTCTTCTCCATTTAAATATTTATTTAATAACTTATCATCGCTTTCAGCAATTTGTTCTATTAACCTTGCTCTTGCACTGTTCACTTTTTCTTTTAAATCTTCTGGAATATTATCTGTTATTGTATATTCTGTTCCTTTTTCGTCTTTATCCCAAATAAGAGCCTTTTGTGAAAGTAAATCAATAATTCCTTTGAAACTATCTTCTTTACCAATAGGACATACCATAACAGCAGGATTTGCTCCTAAACGTTCTTGAATTTCTTTTACAGTTTCATCAAAATCTGCGCCTAACTTATCCATTTTATTAATAAAACATATTCTTGGAACTTTGTATTTATCTGCTTGTCTCCATACTGTTTCAGATTGGCTTTGAACTCCTTCTTCTGCATCAAATACAACAACCCCTCCATCAAGGACGCGCAGAGATCTTTCAACTTCAGCAGTAAAGTCTACGTGTCCTGGAGTATCAATTATATTTATGCGCGTGTCTTTCCAAAAAGTAGTAGTAGCTGCTGAAACAATAGTAATCCCTCTTTCTTTTTCTTGATCCATCCAATCCATTTGAGTGCTTCCTTCGTCAATATCTCCTATTTTATAAGTACGATCAGTATAAAAAAGAATACGTTCTGTTGTTGTAGTTTTCCCAGAATCAATATGTGCAATAATTCCAACATTTCTGATTTTATCTAATGGAACATTACGATCTCTGGTGATTATATTGTGTTGAGCCATATCTATAATATTACCATTTAAGGTGAGCAAAAGCTTTATTTGCCGCAGCTAACTTTTCTGTTTGCAATTTTTTATTAAAAGCTGCACCTTGATTTGTAGATGCGTCTAAAAGTTCTGTATATAATTTTTTGTAAAAAGTTTTATATTCTTTATTTGATCTTGCTGCTGCAGCATTAATAATCCAATTTAATGCCAAAAATAATCTTCTTTCTTTTCTTACTTCAATAGGAACTAAATATGAAGCTCCTCCAAGCCTTCTTGGTTTTACTTCATGCAATGGAGCAACATTTTGTATTGCCTGATGTAGAACCATTTCTGGATCTTTGTTTTGTTTTTTTAGTTCATCAAATACCTGATATACAATTTTTTCAGCAACTGTTTTTTTCCCATCTTTCATTACATAATTAATAAGCTTTGATACCTCAAGGCTGTTATACAATGAATCTGGTTTTTTTTCTATTTTTTTGTATTTACGTCTTGGCATGTATGCTTTAAATTAAATTTAACTTGCTTTTTTCTTAGCTTTTTTTGTTCCATATTTTGATCGTGAAGTAATCCTATTTTCAACTCCACTTGTATCAAGTTTTCCCCTTATAATATGATATTTAACACCAGGTAAATCCTTTACTCTTCCTCCTCTTACTAGTACTATTGAATGTTCTGCAAGATTGTGTCCAATTCCTTGTATGTATGCTGTTACCTCCATTTTATTTGACAATCTTACTCTGGCAACCTTTCTTAAAGCTGAGTTTGGTTTTTTTGGTGTCATTGTTCGTACTATAGTACAAACACCTCGCTTAAAAGGAGTATTAAATGTGACGTACTTTCTTTTTAAAGCGTTAAAATTAACCTTTAATGCTGCTGCCCTTGATTTTCTATCCCTTTTTTTCCTCTTCTTTTTTATCAGTTGATTGATTGTCGGCATATTGATTTAAAAACTTACCATAATATTGATCCATGAGCTCCTTTGTTACTGGAATTCGTCTGCCAATTATAACATTTTCTTTTAATCCCAACAAGTAATCTACCTGTCCTTTTATTGCTGCACTAGCCAAAACATTTGTTGTTTGTTCAAAAGAAGATGAAGAAAGCCATGAATCAGTATAAATGGCTGAACGTGTGATTCCAAGAATTGAGATTTTTCCAACTGCTGGTTTTCCTCCTTTTGCTAAGGCTTTTTTATTTTCCTCTGAAAATCTAGTTTTTGATACAATTTCTTGTTTAATAAAAGCAGTATCTCCTTCATCTTCAATAATCACCTTATCGCTCATTTTTCTAATAATTACTTCAAAATGTTTATCATGAATAGTTATTCCTTGTGATTCATATACCTCTTGAACTTCTTCTAATAGATAAAGCTGTGCAATTTTAAGCCCTTTTATTGATAAGATATCTTGAACATTCAAATGTCCTTCAGATAGGGCAGTTCCACTAACAATAAGTTCTCCATCTTTTACTTTTAATTTTTGTGATGTTGGAATAAGAAACTGTAATTCCTGTACTGGCTTTTTATTTACAGATGTTATGGTAATATCATATACTTCTTTTTCAGTATCTTCTTGAATAGAAACTTTTCCATCAATTTCAGATATTGGAGAAACTATTTTAGGCTTTCTTGTTTCAAATAATTCTTCAACTCTAGGAAGTCCTTGAGTAACATCTGAAATAACAATGCCTCCAAAGTGTCTTACTCTCATGGTTAATTGTGTTCCAGGTTCTCCTATTGATTGAGCAGCTATAACGCCTACAGGAACCCCTATCTCAACAGGCTTATTTGTAGAAAGATCAAGTCCATAACATTTTTGACAAATACCATGTTTTAATTTGCACAATAGAGGAGATCTGACAACAACTTTTTTAACTTCCGCTTTTATTAATATTGGCAAGTTTTCTTCAGTTATTAACTCGCCCTTTTTCATTATTATTTTTTTATTTTTATTATATATATCTTTAAGAATACAGCGCCCTTTGATTCTTTCAATAAATTTATCTTTTCTTGTTCCTAAGGCACTAATAGTTAATCCTTCTTGGGTATTACAGTCTTCATCTTTTATTATCATGTCATGAGAAACATCTACTAATCTTCGGGTTAAGTATCCGGCATCTGCTGTTTTTAATGCAGAATCTGTTAATCCTTTTCTTGCAGCTCTGGCATTAATTACATATTCAAATATTGATAAACCTTCTCTATAATTTGATTTTGTAGGGACTTCAATAATTTTTCCTAATGGATCAACAACAAGGCCTTTTATTGCAGACAATTGTTTTAATTGTTCTCTTGAAGCTCTAGGACCTCCAGATTTTATTGCTAACTTAATAGGGTTTTCTTCGTCCAGAGCATTCCACGTCATATTTGCTAATTTTTCTGTAGTTTCTATCCATAGATTATTTGAATATCTTTTTTTTTCTTCTAAACTAAGCAAGCCTTGTTCATAATTTTTTACTATTGTTTTTACTTTATTTTCAGTTTGTTTAACAATTTTTTCTTTTTCATCAATAATTTTACAGTCAGGAATAGACAAAGATAGTCCTCCTGAAATTGTAGCTCCCCAAAAGCCAACTTCTTTTATATTGTCAATAAGTTCTCCAACTTTTTTATTTTCATAAAGCTTAATTGCCTTAACTATTAAACTTTTTAAGTCTTCCTGTTTTATTTCATTATTAATAAATCGCAATTCTTTATGAAGTGATTGATTAAAAAATATTCTTCCTGCAGATGTTTTTAATACTTTATTTTCAATTTTTACCCAAATAGGTTGGCGAAGAGTAATTTTGTTAAAAAGATATGCATTAACTGCATTATTTTCTGAAGCAAATAGTTTTAAGTCTTGGTCTTTAAGTTGGTTGTATTTTGTGTTGAACGTTGTAATATAGTAGCATCCAAGCGCCATTTCTTTATTAGGAAGAACAATAGGGGTACCATCTGAGGGTTTAAGTAGGTTGTCATAAGGCATCATTCTTTCTTCTACTTCTTTAATTGCTGTTTTTGAAAGAGGAAGAAATACTCCCATTGCATCTCCATCAAAATCAGCATTGTATCCTGCACAAACAGCTGGGTGAAGTTTTATAGCATATGTATCTGTTAAAACCGGATAAAAAGCTAGTATTGATAATTTATGTAAAGTTGGAGCTCTATTTAACAATACTGGGTGCTTTTTTGTTATTTGTTCTAAAATATCATAGATTACAGGCTCTTTTTTTTCAAGGAAATTTTTTGCACTTTTAATATTTGGGGCAAGTCCTCGAATAATTATTTCGTGAAGTAAAAATGGTTTAAATAATTCTAGTGCCATTTCTTTTGGAATTCCGCATTGGTTTATTTTAAGTTCAGGACCATCGATAATAGTAGTTCTTCCCGAATAATCAACTCTTTTTCCAAGTAGATTTTGTCTAAATCTTCCTTGTTTCCCACGTAAAATATCTGATAAAGATTTTTGTATTTTTGTACTTGCTCTTCTATTTCTAGATCTTCCCTTTGCCTTTTGAAGGTCAATAAGAGCATCTACTGATTCCTGAAGCATTCTTTTTTCATTTTTTAAAATAATTTCAGGTGCTCCAAGATCAATAAGTTGTTTTAATCGATTGTTTCTATTAATAACTCTTCTATAAAAGTCATTTAAGTCAGATGTTGCAAATTTTCCACCTGGTAGCTGAACAACTGGACGCAAGTCAGGAGGAATTACTGGAAGTATTGTTAATATTATCCATTTTGGAGAAATTTTTGCCTTAATAAATGACTCTAGGATTCTTGCTTTTTTTAAAAGTTTATTTCTTTTTTCTCCTTTTATTTCATTTATTTCTTTTAAGCACTTTGTATATTCTTTTTGAATATCAAATCCTGAAAGTATTTCATATATTGCTTCTGATCCCATTCCTACAATAACATAAGAATCAATATTTTTTTCTTTTAAATACAAATAATCATCTTCTTCAAGTGTATCAAATGGTTTTATTGATTTTATTATTTTTATTAATCTATCAAAAAATGCTATTTTTTTATTTTTCTGTTCTAAATGCTTATCAGTTATTTTTTTTAATTGTTCACGTTCTTTAAAATCAATTTCCTGCTTTGTGATCTCTCTTTGTTCACGGCCTGCAATTTTTTTTGCTAATTGTTTCTTTTGCTTTTTGTAATCCTCTTCGATTAATTTCTTTTGTTTAATGAAATCATCTTCAAGAGTTTTTAATTCTTGTTTTTTTGAATCTTCAATTACAGAAATTGTATCTTTTTGCTTGTCTTTATTAACTTCTTTTACTAAATATAATGCATAGTAAATGATTCTTTCCAAAGCTTGAGGAGGAATTTCTAAAACTATACTTAGTACAGATGATGGTCCTTTAAAATACCAAATATGTGCAATAGGAGAGGCAAGTTTAATATGTCCCATTCTTTCTCTTCTTACAGCAGAGGTTGTAATTTCAACACCGCATCTGTCGCACACAATTCCTTTATATCTCATTCTTTTGTATTTCCCACAGTAACATTCATAGTCTTTTGTTGGCCCGAATATTCTTTCGTCAAATAATCCATCTTTTTCTGTTCTAAATGTGCGGTAATTTATTGTTTCAGGTTTAGTAACTTCGCCATGTGACCATTCAAGCATGTTTTCAGGTGACGCTAAACTAATTCTAAGACCTGAAAAATCTAAATAATCATTTGAGCTATCCATTATTTATACATGATCAATTGATAATCCTAATGCATTTAATTCTTTAATCAAGACATTGAATGATTCTGGAACATTTGACTGAGGAATATCAATGCCTTTAATAATTGATTCAAATGCTTTTGTTCTTCCTCTAACATCATCGCTTTTAATTGTTAAAAGCTCTTGTAAAGTTGAAGGAACTCTATGAGATTCTAATGCCCAGACTTCCATTTCACCAAATCTTTGACCTCCCATTTGAGCTTTTCCTCCTAATGGTTGTTGTGTAACAAGTGAGTAGGGTCCAACTGATCTTGCGTGGAACTTATCTTCAATCATGTGTATTAATTTCATAATATATCCAACTCCAACAAGAACTTTTTTATCGTATGGCTCTCCTGTCATTCCATCATACAATGTTACTTTTCCATCTATAGGCATGCCAATCTTTTTTAATTCTTGAGTTATAATTTGCTCTTTATTTTTCTCAAATACAGGAATAGAAATATTTTCATTATTTTTTTGAGCGACAAGACCCATGAGAACTTCAAATAATTGTCCTAAGTTCATTCTCGAAAGAATTGAAAGAGGAGATAAAATTACATCAACAGGCGTTCCATCTTTCAGATATGGCATGTCCCATTCCGGAAGTATTTTTGAAATAACTCCTTTATTACCATGACGTCCAGCAAGTTTATCTCCAACAGTAATTTTTCTTAATTGAGATGTATATACTATAATTCTTTTTATAACACTTGGCTCAAGTTCATTTGGATCCTTTTTCGAATTAATAGTTTCAAGATTTACTACAGTTCCACGTTTCCCATAAGGAATACGTAAAGATGTGTCTTTTACGTCTTTTGCTTTTTCTCCAAATATTGCCCTAAGTAATCTTTCTTCAGCAGTAAGTTCCTTTTCTCCTTTTGGCGCCACTTTACCCACTAATATATCTCCTCCCTTTACTTCTGTACCTGTAATAACAAGTCCATTTTTGTCAAGATTCTGTAAAATCTCTTCTCTAACATTTGGGATATCTCTTGTTAATTCTTCAGGTCCAAGTTTTGTGTCAACAAGATCAGCAACAAATTCTTCACTTGTAATTGAAGATAATATATCCTCTTTTACAAGTCTATCTGAAATTACAAATCCATCTTCATATCCAAGACCATTAAGCGAAGTATATGCAATTACCAGATTTTTTCCTAAAGCAAGATTTCCATTATCTGTTGCTGGACCATCAATAAGAAGGTCTCCTTTTTTTATCTTTTGTTTTAATTCAACCTTTGGTCTTTGATCAAAAGTAACGTCTTTATTTGTTTTAATAAACCGCTTTAATTTATACTCCTGTCTTTTCCCACTTTTTCCTTTTAGAATTATTTTTTCTCCATCAACATATTCAATAATTCCATCCTCTTTAGCATAAATTGTACGATGAAGAGCAGAACTAATTTTCTTTTCTATTCCGGTTTTTACTATTGGAGCACTAACCTTTACTAAAGGTACAGCTTGACACTGCATGTGAGTGCCCATAAGAGCACGGCTTGCATCATCATTTTGGAGAAATGGTATTATGGCAGCCGAAGCTCCTATAACTTGTCTAGGAGAAAAATCAACAAGATCAATTTTTTCTGCAGGAATTTCATGAATTTCTCCTTTATGTCTTACAACTACAGTTTTGTTAGGTTCAATATTTTTATTATTTTCAAATACGCTATTTGAAGAAATATAGAATTTTTCTTCATCATCAGCCTGAAGATGTATAGTTTCATTTGAAATTGTAATATTTGTTTTATTACCAACTTTTTCTTTTTTTACTTTTCTGTATGGCGTTTCTAAGAATCCATATTTATTTACTCGGGCATATAATGCCATATAGGTAACAACGCCAATATTTGGTCCTTCAGGAGTTCTTATTGGACAAATTCTTCCATATTGGGACGTAGAGATATCTCGTATTGAAAATGATGCTCTTGTTTTTTCAATTCCACCAGGACCTCCTACAGTAATACGTCTTAAATTATCAAGCTCTGATAATGGATTTGTTTGATCTACAATTGTTGAAAGCTGACTTGTTCTATAAAAAGAATTAATTGCAATAATTAATGGTTTTGAATTTACAACGTGAGAAGGAGTAACGTCAACATCAATTGTTACCAAGCTCATTCTTTCTTTAATTTCGCGCTCAGCCCTAACCATTCCAACTCTTATTCCATACATAGCAATAAGTTCTCCAACAGTTCGAAGTCTTCGATTTCCCAAATGGTCAATATTATCAAAGCTTCCTTTTCCTATAGTAAGATTTACTAAATATTTTATTGTTTCAATAACATCATGTTTTGTTAATAAATGATTTTCTTGGTTAATTTCTGTATTAATTCCTAACTTTTTATTAATCTTATACCTTCCAACGTCAGACAATGAATATCTTCTATGATTGAAAAATAAATTATCTAGAGTTTCATATGCATTTTCAATAATTAATGGTTCACCTGGTCTAACTTTTCGGTATATTTCAAGTACAGCCTCATCTTTATCTACCGTATTGTCTTTTTTACTTGTTAGAAGAATATATTTTTCAAATGTTTCTTTATCAAGATCCTTAAAATATGAAGTTATTTGACTTTTTGTTTCTCCATCAAATGCTCTTAAAAATGCAGTTGCTAAAAACTTACGCTTTTTATTAATCTTCATTTCAATTAAATTATTCTTGTTTATTGATATGTCAATCCATGCGCCAATATATGGTCTAATTTCTGCATTATATAGTGTTAGTCCTGTAGTTTTATCAATGTTAGCTGTGAAATATACTCCTGGTGATCTTGTAATTTGATTTATTATTGCTCTTTCTATTCCATTTATTATGAAAGTACCTCGCTTTGTCATTTTAGGAAGATTGAAAAAGTATACGTCTTGTTTTCTTTCAACATTTGTTTTTTTATTAACAAGCCTAAGTTTTAAATATACAGGAGTATCATAAGTAAGTTTTTTTTGAAGGCAAAGCTTTAATTCATATCTTGGTTCGCCAAAATAAAGCTCTTCAAAGTAAAGTGTAAATTTTTTACCAGTATAATCGTCAATTGGAAAGAATTCATTAAGAATTTTTATTAATTCAATGTTTATAAAATTATTCCAGGAGGTTTTTTGTACTTCAATTAAATCGAATTTTTCTAGTTCTTTATCTTTTGTTCCTAAAAAAAGTTCTTTTTTATGAGGAATATGAGGCTTTTTAGCTTTTGTCATTAAGAATAATTAAACAAATTGTTTTTATAACAATAAAAATGCCCCTTAAGATTAAAGGGGAAAAAAGTTATTATACTATATAAAAGAGTTAAAAGAAAGTCAAGTGTATTTTGTGCCTATTACTTTTCTTTTACAAATACCTGTTTTTTTTGTTTTGAACGAAATCCTTTTACTTTTTCAAGGATTCCTCCAAGAGAAGAATTTTCAGGTTTTTGTTCTGAAATTGGCACACTTGGCTTACTTCCTAACTTTCCTTTTATATGTACTCCTAATTTTTCAAGTTTATCTCCATATTTTTCTTCAAATTCTTCTCCTAAAACAAGAAGATTTTCTTCAAGATTTTCAGTATATTCAAGCATTTGATGCAGCATTTTTCTACCCTTTTTTGTTCCAAAGAAAAAAGCTCCAGCGCCTATTGTAAGCGTTCCAAGTGCAAATCCAAACCAAAATGGAGAAGTATTATGATTGTTGTTGTTTTTCATGTTTTTTAGATTGAAAAAGATCTACTATTTTTACTATTGTTTTAATGCTGTTTGCAAATCCACTAATTTCACCAAATCCATGCTCTACTGATTCGCTTACTTTTTCAAATCCTCCAATAATTTTATTTACTTTTTTTAAAGTTATGCGCAAATCCTTAAGAACAAAAATTAATTGAATTCCGACAACAATTAGTAAAATTGTTGTAATCGTAAGCACGACAGTTAATAAAAGTTGTGTTGTGTCCATTTTTTAATTGTGTATGAAAGGCAATGAAATGTCAAATGGATTTTAAAGTGTTTTTTTGGTACGTTATATATATATGAATTCGAATAAGTCAACTTCAAATAACTCAAATCCAGAGGAATTTAGAAAATTTATTGAAATTGAAGTCTTAAAAATTATTAAAAAACTTGCAGAGGAAGGAAAAACTCCAAAAGATAAAGTAAGAAATATATCTCAATTAACTCTTGATCTTATTAAGCCAGGAATGACAATAGAGCAACTATATCAAGGAGCTGTTAAGCTTGACGATACATATTCAGAGTTGGCACCAGTAGTAAGTATGGTTATGAAAGAATATGAAGAAAAATATGAAAAAAAAGCAATAGAGTATGTGTCGCAACTTATTAAATCTAAAGATTATGATCAAGCACAAAATATGGTTCAAAAAGTATTACAATTTAAAATGGCAGGTTAGTAGTTTATTTTAA
>CAZHJA010000025.1:0-12639 GCA_964532865.1 uncultured Gammaproteobacteria bacterium | reverse complement strand
TAATCCGAAGATACTTTAAATATCTTAGATCCATAAAGAGCATAAATGTCATCTTTGTATGAAATAATATCATCAGCATTTTTGAAAACATCTGAATTTATTTCTCTTTCATATGCTCCGCTTTTGTCTAAAATATATACTGCTGCCTTTTCTTTATTCCATGCATATACTTTATTTGATTCTTTGTTAGTAAACCATTTGTTTATTGAAACATCTTTTTCTGGAAATGAAGTGCTAAAACCATCTTGCAATCCTCCTGTATATTTAAGTCCATAATCTTTAAATCCGATGTAAATTGAAGAATCAATTGCCATTGAATTGGCATTATTTAAATTAACTGATTGCCCTTTTCCAAAATATGATGATTTTTGAGAGTATCCTTTTTCAGCTACCAGATATTTATATACCTCGTCACCTCCTGCGTCAAGCAGATATACATTTCCGTTAAATATCCACATATCTTCAATTGATTCCCAATTTTTATCTTTTTCAATAACTAGTTTTATCTTGCCATCATCACTTGCCTTATATACTCCTCCTTTTGTAAACACAAGAAAATAATTTCCATATGTTGCAATGTATTTTGCCTGCTTTATTTCAGAATGAGTTGATTTTGAATATGATTTTTTTGACATTGAAAGAGAATATATTATTCCTTGGCTCTTATCTAAAATTGCTAATGTATCTTCATTAAGATACATTTTGTTTCCCTCTGCCTGCTTATTATCAACTGCCAAGTCAAAAAATTCACTACTTTCTTTTAGTTCTTTTTTCATAATTTCATTTTCTTTTTCTTTTATTAAGTTTAAAAGTTCAACAGTCTCATCTTTTCTTTTGTCGCCTAACTCATTAATTAATTTATCAACTTCAGCTCTTGATTCTGAAATTAGGCTTAATGATTTTGAAACATTAAGATATGAATTATCTTCTGCTCTTGTAAGCTTTTCATCAACAACTTCTCTTGTGTTTTCAATAAGTTTAGTTATCCTTTTTTCATTTCTTCTTTTATTACCCATGACAACACTCCAAACAAGAATTACTGCAATAATGGCGACAATTACAAATGTTAAGATTTTCTTTTTTCCCGTGCCTTCTGATCGTATTCCTAATGAATTAATTTTATTGCGAAAAGTTATTATTAAGGAATTAAAAAAACTTTGTTTTAAGTGAGTTTTTTCTTCTTGTTTCATGCTTTCATTTTCTTTTTCTTGAATTTCCTGATCCTTTTCTTTCTCTTCTACTCCTTCCTTTTCTTCTATTTCCTCCTTTAAAGGAGTATCCTGCTCTTTTAATTTTAAAAATAGGGCAATAATTCCCTTATCGTCTTTTCCTTTTAATTCTGGAGTTAATGCATCAACAATTTGTGAAGGATCTTTATGATTAAATATTTCTTTAATATTTTCTTCTCCTCCAATTTTTTCTGTAAAGCTTGATGTTGTAAAGATATAGAAATCATTTATTTCTACATAACCTGAAGCAGTATTTGCTTTACTTATTATTTTTGCAAATTCTTGATTGCGTCTAAGATAAATTTCACCATTCCCTATTATTTTTAAATAAAAAACGTCTTCTTTTAAGATAGCTGAGGTAAGAGAAAAATGAGAAGGCAAATTTATTTCTTTTATTTCTTTTGCAAGAAATTCATCTAGTTCAGCCAGATTTTTAATATCTGAAGATAAAGTATCTTTTTTTAATTTATCTAAGACTTCTCTTCCTTTTTCTGAAGACAAACCTTCTTCAACTTCTAAAACAAAACAAAAGTTATCTTCAACAATAAATCCAGAGAAACCATCTTCTCTTTCTTTTCCTAAATATACAGCAAATTGTATATCAAGCATATACTCTTACTATATAAAAAATATGGATAGTATTACAAGTATTGAGCCAAATACAACTTGAATAAGAGAAATAAAAGTGATTTTGCTTTTTTGTTTTGTCACTAATCCTTTATTTAAAACTTGACTTTGCTTAAGTATTAAAAGGGAATAAAAAAAATATATTAAAGAGCATACTACTGCAAATATCTTAAATAAAGTATGTAAAAAATTTAAACTGTTAAGGTCTAATAAATCCCCTAAGTTCATTTCGTTTTGGTAATAAACTATTAATAATTGAAACTGATCTTTGCAAATATGGAATTCTTAAAAACTGGACATTTAATTCATTTCCGGCAGTTTGAACATTTATGTCCCCGAATTTAAATATTGAACTTAAAGATCCTATTCTTTTTGATGTAATATCCTCAATTCTGTTTAATTTTGCAGCTGTGGTTTTTTTATAGAACAAGCCATGGTGGTCAATATCAACAATTCTTCTTTTTGTAACTATTCCTACAGTATAAAACCAAGCCAGATAATTAAACCACATATAGCTTAAAATTAAACTTAAGCCAAAAAGATCAATAAAAATTATTTCAGCTAAAGTAATAACACTTGAAATGAAAAAATTAATAATTGCCAAAAAAACAAACATAAAAAAAGCATTAAAAAACCATGAAAACTGAGTTAAAGGATGAGCCCTTAAAAGCAATATAATCTTTTCATTTTCTAACTGGGTGCCAAACTTAATATCAGGATTAAGCATAAAAGAATGAAATAAAAGATCTTCCTTGCCCTCATGTTTTTTATCCTGCATATGCTTATTATAGCAATTTGTTATTGCGATTTGCTATATAATTATTTATAATGCTTATTGCCTTGGTTATTGGAGCGATTTGGAACCACCCTTTATCATCCCGAACAAGGAAGTGAAACGAGTCAGCGCCGATGATACTCACTCCAAAGCGGGGATGGGGAAAGTAGGTCATAGCCAGGGCTTTTTATTTTATTAAACTTCCAGAATCAGTAGCAGTATCTAACTTAAAATTAATATTTTTTGGTATTTCAAATACAATATCCTCAACTACTTGTTTTTCACAAGAATCTGTCATTCTTTTAATATCAGCCTCATCTGTAGAAATAGAATCTCCAAGTGCCAATTGAGAAATATATGGAAATATCGCATCATAACCAATTAGTCCAAAATTTGTCATTGTTTCAAATATTGAAATAAACGAAGAAATACCACATGTTTTTTTACCCTCTAGCATTCCTTCTTGCCACTCATAATAACAATCTCCGCTTATTAATAAATTATTGGTTAAGCTTTCTTGTTCTGTTTTTACATATATTTCTTTATCCTTAATCTTTGCACTTATTGAAGCGTCTTTTGAAGAAAAATCACATATCCATGGACCTTTTAAATCTAATTCGTCAGAATCTACATCCTTTTTTTCTAAGATATCCATTAATGAATTAACTTCTTCTTTTGTAATCGTAGGAGTTATTACGTTTTTACCTACTACTTTTTTTGAAGGTGGAGTTGTAAATTTGAAAAACAAAGATATTATTACGATTGCAATAGGAAAAATTATTACTGCTTTTGAAATTTTGTACATATCTTTTAGTATATTTTAAAATAATTTACTATTTTTTTCATCTTCTTTTTTATCTGCCTTTCCTGAGGGAAGAATATTTAAGCCTTTTATTTCCTCCAGCGCCCTACCCATAATACTTTGCAAGTCACCATGCATTCCTGAAGTATTATCTATTACTTTTCTAATGTTTCTTTCCTGCTTGGCCCATTTTGCATTAAACCAGCGTCTTTCTTTTTCAATATCTTCCTGCATAAATGTAAATGACTCAACTATCGCTTCAACTCTATGTTTAAAATCAGTTCCACGTAAATAATTGTAAAGAACTTCCATTTTCCCTTTCTTTCCAATGCTTGCTTGTTTTACTAAGGCAATTTCAAGAAGATTACTTCGTAAGGCACAAGCTAAACCAATAATTGATTCATAACTGCCTATCCAAATTCCATTTATTAAACCAAAGCCTTTTATCTTCTCAGGTAAAATATTTGATATTAATACTGCAAGCTCTGCATGTATTTGACGCTGGTCTTCTTTTAATTTGCTAATCCATGAATCACTCCATGTTTTTGTACGTTTTGATTCCCATATAATTTTTCCACAGGATTTTCCCTGATTGTTATTAACTATCTGAATAATATCTGCTCCTCTTGTTCCTTTTGGAACAGATCTTATTTCATCACTTGGAAATTCTGCCTTCAGCATATTTTCCATTTCAAGTTCAAGTACTTCGCCTTGAGTTTGTTGGGAGCCTTGTTCAAGTTTTCTCTTTAATTCTGCATTTACTTTTAAAGCATCAGTAAGTTTTTTTTCTTTTTCAGATATCTTAAAACCATATTCTTCATTAAGTCTTTTCTTTTCTTCATCTCTTATCCTCTCCTGTTCTTTAGCTAACTTTTTCTCAAGTTCAACTCTTGCATTTTGATTTTCATTTCTAAGCTGTCTTATTAATTTATTTAAGTCAAGTAACTGTTCTTGAAAAGCTTTGTTTTGTTTTTTTAATTCTTCTGCTTCATTGCTTTTGTCTTTAAATTTAAGTTCTGTATCTTCTTGAATTTTCTTTGTTAATTGCTTTTTTAATTCCTCCTCAATTTTAGTTTTTTCCTCCTGCAAGCGTTTTTTATAGAATACTTTATATTTCTCCTGAAGTTGATGAGAAAGAGCTTGAGTTAATGGAATTTGCTTTTTACAATACGGACAAAGTATTTTATCATTCATATTTTTATTAACGATTATTTAAATAATTTAAAAAATAAACTTACAAAATAATACTTTCTTTTCTATCATTATTTTCTAAAGTATTATCAAGAATGTATACATCATCATTGTAGCTGTTTACTCCAACATATTCTGCATTCCCAGAAATTACCTGTTCCATAGGCTTACAAGCAGGACATCCGTTATACGGACACTTAAAAATTCCAAGTTGTCGAGCAAGTTTCATTTTTTTTGCAATATCAAGTACTTTTTCTTCTGCCTTTTTTGAATCAGGAAGCTTTACTTCTTTTGGCTTTTTATCTTTTTCTAAATACCAATAGCTTGCCTTTACAACTTTGCGCTTTTGGCAATTTAAAGCTAATAAATAATAAATAGAAAGCTGAAGAGATTTTTTATCTTCTTGATATCTACTTGTTTTAAAATCAATAATATGAATGCTGTTTGTTTTTGACAAATATTCAAGCCAATCTATTTTTCCGCATAATATAATATTGTCTTTTTCTGAAAGCCAATAATATGGAAGGTTCATGTTTATCTTTAAAGCAAGATTTTTCAATGGTCCTGGATTTTTCATGATATTTTCAAGTATTTTCTCCCCTCTTCTTTTATACTTTGTTTCAATGTCTTTATGTATAAAGCCTCCTTTTTTTCCTTCAAATTTTTTCCAAATTTCATCAAATTTAATAACTAAAGATTCTTTAAGTCTTTTTTCTGTTGACAAAACTGAAAGAGATTCTACAACCTCATGAACTGCTGATCCAAGAGAAAGAGGAGGAGATATTATTCTCATTTTATGCCCAGTTTGAGGATTTTTGTATATATGTTTTAAATAATATGAACGCGGACACGCAAGAAAATCTGATATTGAAGTATGTGAAACCCATACTGCAGAGTATTTGTCTTGAGTCATGCCTTAGATATTATAATGTAAAGCTTTTGTTGTCAATAACTTTAAAATGTGTTTATGTATTAATTCTTATTGCCATACCTTTTATTATTGCTTTTGCAATCTTTTTGTAAGCACTATCTAATACCCTGGCAAATGTTGGCTGGGATATTTTCATTTTTTTAGCAGCTTGTATTTGATCCAATCCATCTATATCATGCAGTTTTAATGCTTCTACTTCATCCTTTTCAACAACTATTTCCTCTAACTTTCTCATTGGAACTCCTCTTGGTTTAAAATAAAAGATTTTTGGTCTAAAACATATACGTCGGCATATTTTTGGTCTTGGCATAGTACTTTATTTAAATTATATAAAAAAAATAAATAACCCACCTGATCATTTCTGATAAGGGGGGTTATTCTTCTTCTTATTCTTCGTTATTTACTTTTTCAAGCTCTTTATCTAGGTCTTCAAGTTCTTCCTGCAAGGCTTTTTTGTAATCTTGAAGAGCTTGTTTTTGTTGATCTTTATCTTGAGTTTGCTGTCCCCATCCAAAATACCGACCTAAGCCACGACCACCAACCAAGCCTCTTCTCATTCCAAAACCCATGCAACAAGAGCCCATTTGTCTTCCTGTCTTTGGACCCATTCCTCTTGGACCTGTTCCATCAAATGCTGGCATATTTTATTTCACCCCCTTTTATTATAGTAACTTATAATTCTTAATAATGAATATATATTCATTATAGTAAATATTTTAAATTTATCAAGTCGAGATTATTAAAAAGTAAAATATTAAAGAAAGTTTCTTTTTTTAATGGAAAATGTGAAGATTTTAAAGCTCTGCAAGATCTTTTTCAATATCCTGCATATCTGCTTCTATGCTTCCAATATCAATACTTTCTGCTTCAAGAAGTTCAGCGCTTTCTGTACTGCTTATTGTTGGGCTAACAACCAAAGGAGAAGGTATAACTGTTGGGGAATTAAGGTTCAGTGTTGATTTAAGATTTGGCTGTACTTTGATAACTAAAAAATATGCAGCTCCTAAAACAATAAGAATTAAAAAAAGAATCATTAATATTAATAGTCCTTTTTTTGAAGATGCTTTATGCTCTGGCGCTACTGGAGCTCCATCTTTTTGTGGTAAAGGTGTAAAAGATTTATTTATGTCTTGAGTTGGTTCCATATTATATTTATTGTGTATCTTCAGGCTTATTTGAAGAATTAACTTTTAATACTCCATATCCTTTTGCTGCTACTACAACAGCTTCTTTTGCTTCTCTTACTACATTGTGTACATTTTTAAGATCTGCCTTAAGTTGATCTACTATTGGTTTTACTGCATCATGAAGTTTTGTTTCATCAGTAATTGTAATAACATATTCTTTTCCTGCTTGTGTCTCTACGGCTTCTTCTGCATCGGCAATTGCAGACTCGGCACTTGTTATTAAACTTTCAATTTCTGTAGTATCTTGTCCATTTTCTTTTTCTACATTTACTTTTTCTTGAATCCTTTCAATAAATAAAGTCATTTTCTGTAATGCCTGCTTCATAATACTTGTTCTTTTTTCATTTGCACTACTCATTTTTATATCTATTCTTTCAACAATCTCCTTTTTTTTCTCATCTTTTATTTCCTGTACTTTTACTCTAAACTCTTCTCTTTTTTGTAAAACCTCTGCTTTTTTATCTTTGATTTTCTGTCTTATTTCTAGCATTTTTGCTTCTCTTTGAGCTTTTTTGTCTTTTACTAAAGATTGCTTGTCTTTTATTGCTGATGTTTCTGGTGCTGCTGGTACTGCTGAAGTTTCTGAGGTTGTAGTATTTTCATCTGTAACACTTATAGTCGCAACACTATCAGTTGGTTCTATTTCTGCAAGAACTTGACTTAATGAAGTTTGAAATGATAAAACAAGTATTAGTAAAAAGACGTAGGCATGAATTTTTCTCATATGTAAGACAAGAATAATATAATAAAAAAGGTTTGTCAACTTTCCTTGTCCACTTTATAAATATCTTTTACACTTTTTATTCTATATATTTATTCTCGTTAGTATAGGCTTGTTCTCTTATTACACTACACATTATAATTACACTTATTTTCTTTACAGAACAAGCCTATATACTCCTTTATTTTTGTTATTATTGTTCGTTTTTACCTAATATCTTAAAAAGCTTTAATGTTTTTCCGTCTTTTTCAACTGTTGCTTTTGCAGCTTTTTTTCCATTTTTCATTGTAACTACTTCAGTTTGATCTTCAGGTACTTCAACGAAATCTCTAATTTGAACGCTGTAAAATCTCATAATTTTTCACCTCCTTTTGCCTCAAAACTAATAATAGTATAATAATAAAGCTATTTTTTTATTTGTCAAGCTCAAATTATACCAAATTTCTTGATTTAAAAAAACAAGGGCGAGATTGACAACTATTATTACATAATTTGCTTGATATAATAGATATATGAAATTTATAAAATTCGTGCTTATTTTTGTTTTTATTTTAATTTTTCCTTTATGTATTAATGCCAAAACACAAGAAATTAGGCCTGAATATAAAGAAGTAAAAATTCTTCATATATATGAAGACCAGATTAATCAACATGGCATTGAACAAATAGAACAAGAGCTTGAATTTGAGATTTTAAAAGGAGATGAAAAAGGAAAAAAAATTAAAACAACTAATTTTGTACCAAAAACAGTAAATTATGTTAAGTACAAACAGGGAGATAAGGTAATTATTTCTATATATCAGGATCCAAATTCAAATAATGTCCAAATATATATTATTGATTATGTCCGTAGAAAAGAATTAATTCTTCTTCTTATCATATTTTTAGCTCTTGTTTTCCTCGTAAGCAAAGGCCAGGGAATTCTATCTTTTTTATCAATGATTATTACTTTTGGAATTATTAATTTTTTTATAGTCCCGCAAATCATAAAAGGAGCAAGTCCAATAACAATTTCTCTTATTTCAGCTGCAATAATCTCACCCATTACATACTATATGTCTCATGGAATAAACAAAAAAACAACAAGGGCTTTAATAGGAACTTTGTTTGCCTTAGCTCTTATAACAATACTTGCTCATTTTTTTATTAATGCTACGAAATTAAGCGGCTTTGCTAATGAACAGGCAATTTATCTTCAAAGCATGAAAAATGGAGTTATTAATATTAAAAATCTTCTTCTTGCAGGCATTATTATCGGCTCTTTAGGAGTACTTGATGATATTACTGTAGCACAAGCTGCAATTGTAGAAAAACTTCATAAAGCTAAACCCAGTTATTCTCTTAAAGAACTTTACAAACACAGTATGCATATTGGAAACGACCATATAGCTTCAATGGTTAATACTTTAATATTGGTTTATGCTGGAGCTTCTCTCCCCCTTTTTATATTATTTCAAAACAGTCAAATGTCATACGGCATGGCTATTAATCAGGAAATTGTAGCTACTGAAATAATTAGAACATTAATTGCAAGTATTGGACTTGTTTCTGCTGTTCCTATTACTACATTTTTATCCTGCTATTTAGAAAAAAAAGAAAGCAAATTAAAAAAAATATAAAGGAATATTTATGAGCATTTTAAAAGTAAGAAATTTAAAATATCAAAAAAATGGAAGAATTATTTTAAATAATATTTCACTTGATATACAAAAAAGTGGATCATATTGCATTATTGGTGAAAATGGAGCTGGTAAATCCACTCTTGCATATATTCTTATGGGAGTAAAAGGATATTCAAATTATAAAGGCAATATTATTTTTAAAAATGAAAATATTAATAAATTAAATATATATAAAAGAGCAAAAAAAGGAATTGCTCTTGCATGGCAGGAACCTGCACGATTTGAAGGAATTACTGTTCAAAAATATTTAGAAATTTCATGCTCAGATAAAAACCTAGTTTTTAAGTCTCTTTTACAAGTAGGTCTTAATCCTAACTTATATTTGTCAAGAGTTCTTGATAATACATTAAGCGGAGGAGAAAGAAAAAGAATAGAACTTGCATCAATTATAACAACCAAGCCTAAATTAGCTATTTTGGATGAGCCTGACTCAGGAATTGATATTGAATCATTTGACAATATTAAAAATGTAATATCTGATCTGAAAAAATCCAATATTGCTGTTATTATTATAACTCATAATCTTGAATTATTAAAAAATTCTGACTATGCATTTTTAATTTGTGGAGGAAAAATAATTCTAAAAGGAAATCCTAAAAATATCATTAAATTTTATAAAAATAAATGTATTGAATGCAAACATAAAAATATACCTTATGATAATAAATAGTGATTACAAAAAACTAGTAAAAATCTCAAAAATATCTTTTCTATTAAAAAAATCATCTGGTTTTTGTATTGTTAATTTCAACAAGATTCTTGGGGAAAAGATACCAAACGGAATAATTATTAATCGAAAAGAAACAATAAATGGTATCAACTTTGAAATTACTGTTGAAAACAAAAAAATATTTAAAAAACCTATATTCTTTTGTTTTGGAATGATAAACAACAAATTACAAACTCAAAAGATTAATATTGATATTCTCTTAAAAAAAGGATCCTCACTCAAAATAATTGCATATTGCTCTTTTCCACAAAACACTAAAGTTACACATATTATGAAGGGAAAAATTAAACTTGAAGAAAATGCAAATCTTACTTACTTAGGAAAACATATTCATAATAAAGCTGGAACTACAAAAGTAAATATTGATATGGATATTAATATGTTAAAAAAAGCAAAATTCAAATCAAATTTTGAAATGTTAAATGGAAAAGCTGGTTTTATTAATCTTAATTACCACTGTAATCTATATGAAATGGCCAGTGCTGAAATGAAAGTAAAACTCAAAGGCTACGGCAATGACAAGATTAAAATTAAAGACTCCGCAAATCTTATTGGCAAAAAATCCAAATGTTATTTAGAATCTAAAATTGCAGTTAAGGATTGTGCAAGCGCACTTGTGTATAATAAAATTGTGGCAAAAGGAGAATATGCAAAAGGCCATATTAACTGCATAGAAATTCTTCAGGATAATGGAAATGTCAAGGCATATCCTGTTGCAGAAGTACTTCATCCAAAAGCACGCATTACCCATGAAGCAAGTTTGGGAGGAGTTGATAATAAACAGTTAGACGTATTGATGGCAAAAGGTCTTTCTGAAAAAAAGGCAGAAGAATTAATTATTCAAGGAATGCTTACTTAAATTCAGCTTCACTTAGTGATATAATGGAAATTCATGGTATCAAAGAATAAGTTTTTTAAAAAAAAGATTAAAGAACTTCAAGATAAATACTGGTGGTTTAATTTTAACCTATTCCGCTTTGACAAAAAGGTGAATGTTCTTCCTGTGGATTTTAACAAACCATGGTGGAAAATTATTGTTGACCAGAAATTGCCATATTTAATAGTGCTTTTTGTAATGACTATTAGAGTTGCACTTTCCTCTCTTGCTCCTGTTATATTTACATTGATTTTTACTTCAGGAAAGCTTGAGTATTTATTTACCTATACAGGCATTTTACTTACTTTCATTCTTTTTTCAAACGGAACAATGTATTATTATTTAATTCTTGTATCCCAATGCATGTATAGTATAAGTTATAATGCTCATCGCTATTTTCTTACAGTAGATCCAATATTTCATACAACAAGATCTAGTGGAAAAATAATTGCAAAAATAGATAGAGCTACTAACTCATTTGAGGAATTATTGGATATAATGACTTTTGAAATATTAGATGTCATTGTTAAGTTTATAACTACAATTATTATTCTTTTTAGCTTTAATACTCATTTGGGACTTATTGCAGCTACCTCATTTATTATTGTTTCTGCAATAAGCATCTTAGGCAAGTTGTTTATCACAGAAGGCTTTGAAAAATACAGAATAAAAGATGATGATGCTGTAAAAGCTGCAAATCTAGAAAACTTGCAGTCAATTCAGCTTATTCGTTCAAGCTTTGCGACAATTGAACAAAATACTAAACTTCAAAATAAGCATAAAAATATTATGACCACGCTTTCTACTTTGTGGATTGGACACGTAAGTTTAAATTTTTTATCAAGAGTTATACTAATTACAAGCTATGTAATTTTAGGAATAGCTGTTCTTAATCTTTTAAACAACGGAACAATAAGTATTGCTTTAGGATTAGCATTAACGCTGACATATATAAATAGCGGAGAACAAAGTATATGGATTGGAAATAAAATAAGCAGACTTATACAACACAAGACAAGAATAAATGATTTGTTTGAATTTATTAGAGGATTTGGAAAGCAAACATATCCTGTTTTATCAAAAACAGAAAATATTAATATTCAACCTGCATTAAAAAAGGAAGCAACTTCAATAATCATAAAGAACTTACATCTTGATTATGAAAATCAAACAAAAGTCTTTGAAAATCATTTTTTAAATCTTAATGTAAATAAAAAACAAAAGAGTAAGCTATACGGAATAATCGGTCCTTCTGGAATAGGAAAAACTACATTTTTGTCTATTCTTGGAGGGCAACTAAAACCAAACAAAGGAAATGCTTTTATTAATAATATTGATATATATGAAATAAATGATAAAAAAAGAAAGAAAATAATTGCTATGCAAATGCAAACTGCATCAAGTTTAAGAGGAAGTTTAAGATATAATTTGCTTTTTGGTCTTCCAAGAAATATTGAAGATAATGAACAAACAGATATTTATTCATCTTCCCAACTTATCAATGTATTAAAAAAGGTAGGACTTTGGAATATCTTTAAAGAAAAGAAAGGTCTTAATACTTTAATTGGAGAAGGGGGATTAAATTTATCAGGCGGACAAAGACAAAGATTAAATTTTGCAAGTCTATATTTAAGAATAAAATACTTTAATCCAATAGTTGTTTTAATAGATGAACCAACAAGCAGTTTGGATGAAATTAGTGAAAAAGCAATTACAAATATGATTTCAGAAATTGCAGAACAATCTCTTACTATTGTTATTGCCCATAGATTAAAAACTTTAGAAAACTCCACAGCAATACTTGACTTGTCTCTTTTGGATTTTGAAAAAGAACTAAAATTTTATTCTCATAAAGAACTTATCAAAAAATCAGAATATTACAAAAAA
>CAZHJA010000024.1:0-12766 GCA_964532865.1 uncultured Gammaproteobacteria bacterium | reverse complement strand
TAGAAGTTAACAATTTAGACTATGATGGTGGTACAGATTTTTGGGTTCATATCCGGTAAACCACCAGCAATGTCAAAACAACTTATTGTTGATTTAGCACAAAGATATATTAATGTCTACGAAAAAATTACTAGTAAGACATTTAAAACGTATCAATATCCGATTAAAGATATGGTTATCAATATCATTGCGAAATATGAAAAGCAATAGTCTTACATATTCTCAAGTTGGCGACAACTACAATACAAAAGATCCGATAAAGAAAATAGCACAGTCAGCTGCCAAAGCAACAAGCACCAATTTAAAAACACATGGATTTAAAGAAATATCTGATACTCGTGGAGAATCAGCCTATGTCTGGGAGCAACAAAATATATTAATGGCTTCAGTTATTGAGGGATTAGGGACAAAAAATTTAGTTGCCGATAAGATGAGAAAAATAACGAGCAAAACTTATTATGACGTTATTAGTCATGATACAGTGGCAACCATTATTAATGATTTGATCACTGTCGGTGCTACTCCCCTGACAATTCATGCTTATTGGGCGATTGAAAATAATAATTGGTTACAAGATAAAATTAGGATGAAGGATTTTATCAACGGTTGGAAAAATGCTTGTGATTTGGCGGGAGTTTCTTGGGGCGGGGGAGAAACACCGACTTTAAAAGGAATTATTGTCCCAAATACTGTTGATTTGGGCGGATCGGCAGTTGGAATAATCAAGCCGAAAAAGCACTTAATTACGGATAAAAAATTAAAAGAAAGTGACGTTATACTTCTTTTAAGAAGTAATGGTATAAATGCCAATGGTTTATCTTTAGCAAGAGCAATATCCGCTAAGCTTACGAAAGGTTATGCAACTAAACTTACAAACGGACAAATGTATGGAGAAGCCATCCTTCAAAAATCAAATATATATGCAAAGTTGCTCAATGATCTATTTACGGCTGATGTCGATATACACTACATTTCCAATATTACTGGTCATGGATTAAGAAAAATTATGCGGGCCCGGCAAGATTATACATATGTCATCGAAAAAATATTCGAACCGCAGGAACTATTCTTATTTATTCAAAAACATGCCAATTTATCTGACTTCGAAATGTATCAGACATACAATATGAATATGGATTATACTCTTTTTTTACCAAGCAAGGATATAAGAAAAGCGCAGAGGATAATTAGACAAAATGGTTTTGAAAGTCTAGAGGCAGGGTATGTGGAAAAAGGAAAAAAACAAGTTATCATTCAACCTAAGCAATTAATATATGGCGCTGAAACACTAAATTTAAGATAATAATTATTGATAGTAATGAAATAATTGCAGATATTCACGATTTTTAATCTAAATAAAAACAGTAACTTGAGTATTTCTTGTTAAGAAATAGGTTAGAATAGTGTCCAGATTGACCAGTAAAAACTTTTATATTAATTTGTTTAATACAGACTTTAGTAATATTTTTTCTCTGCCAGTTTGAATATATCCTAGAGAAATTGTAATTGTAATAATTTTGACTCTCTGTATTCTTTTTCAGCAATTTATTCATAAAGTTAGAAGCTCTTCTTTTTAAAATAAAATCAGGCATTTATGGTGATAAGCCATGAGTAAAAAAGTCTAGAGAGATTTTAGTTAATGATCCTGACGGCTACTTATTGAGATTTAGTCAAGATTTAGGTTAGAAAAAATAGAGTGAAAAAATAAAATGAACTTATTCAAATTTAAAATTACTACTTGAAACGTAAAGTCTATTTAATACTTTTGGCTTCACGTTTGGCTTGGGTTAAGTCTAAAATTATTTTTCGAAGTCTGACTGCTTTAGGAGTGACGTCAACAAACTCGGTATTATCAATATATTCCAAAGCTGCATCTAAATCCATTGTTTTTGGCGTATTTAAGTGTCTAGTAACACCTTCACCCTTAGAACGCATATTGGATAATTGTTTTTCTTTACAAACATTAACGTATATATCACTAGGTCTTGAATTTTGACCAACAACTTGACCTTTATAAACTTGGACATTTGATCCGACAAATAATTCACCTCTATCCTGAACATTAGTTAAACCATATATTCTAGTGATCCCTGTTTCATGGGCTACTAAAGAACCCTGTTCTCTTTCTTTCCAGGCACCCTTTTCAGGCATGTATTTATAAAACACGGTATTCATAATTCCTAAGCCATGAGTATCAGTCATAAATTTTGTTCTATAACCAAAAAGACTTTGAGTTGGAATAATAAATTCTAGGTAAACAATACTATTTTTAGTTTGCATTTCTCTCATTTCACCAAATTTACTATTTAATTTTTGGATAATCACACCATAATACTCTTTTGGTACTTCAATAAAAACTTCATCATAAGGAATCATTTTTTGGCCATCTATATTTTTTACAATTACTTGTGGTTGCGAAACTTGAAAAGCAAAACCTTCACGACGCAATCTTTCAATAAGAATTGCCAAGTGTAGTTCTCCTCGTCCAGATACAATCCAACTACCATCTGGAGTATCTTCAACCCTAAGGGCCACGTCGTTATCTAATTCTTTATACAATCTTTCTCTAATTTGTCTTGAAGTGGTATAAATACCTTCTTTACCAGCAAAGGGTGATGAATTAACGCCAAAGGTCATTTTTACTGTTGGTTCTTCAATTTGTAAAATAGGTAAGGCTTTAGGATTGACAACATCAGCAACAGTCTCACCGATAGTTATATCAGGAATACCGGCGACAGCAACAATTTCTCCTGCCTGGGCTTGGGAGACCTCACTTTGTTCCAAACCCTGAAAAGTAACCAAGGAAGTTAAGCAATATTTTTTCATAACTCCTGTACGGTTGATATGCATTACTTCCTGATGAGCTTTTAAACTGCCATTATAAATTCTTCCTCTTGCGACCCTGCCTTTAAAATTATCACGATTGATTGAAGTTACTAGCATTTGTAACGGTTTGTTTAAATCAACTTGAGGTGTTGGCACATATTTAATAATTTCCTCAAATAAAGTGGAGATACCTTTCATTTTAGTAATATCTGGGTCCAATCCGGCTTTACCCAATTTTGCCGAAGCATAAACAATTGGGAATTCAGCGGTTTTATCATTTGCTCCCAAGTCAATAAATAAATCAAAAGTTTTGTTTAAAGCTTTTGTAATATTGATATTGGGTTGGTCAATTTTATTAATAACAACAATAATTCGATGGTTTAACTCCAAAGCTTTTTTTAAAACGAACTTGGTTTGGGGCATTGGACCATCATTGGCATCAATTAATAAAAGTGAACCGTCAGCCATCTTTAATACCCGTTCAACTTCTCCGCCGAAATCAGCATGCCCTGGGGTATCAATAATGTTTATTTTAGTCCCTTTCCACATAATTGAAGCATTTTTGGAAAAAATTGTTATTCCTCTTTCTCGTTCCAATTCATTATTGTCCATAATACAAACAGTATCAGTAATATCCTTTTTAAGATGTGTGGCTGATTGTTTCAGTAGAGCATCGACTAAAGTGGTTTTACCATGGTCAACATGAGCAATAATAGCAATATTTCGAATTTCCATAAAATTAGTTTGTTTAATAAAAAAATGCCTGTTTCCAGGCATTCCAACCTTTATTATTATACCTAAAATTTTCTCTAAAAACAATTGTCAGTCTTCTCCAGTACAGGTTATTGACAAATATATACAATTTGTTATACTAAGATATATTCCGATAGTTCGGAAAATTAAGACTGTTTTCTTAATTTGATTTAAGTCCATAAGAAAGGGTACTTCAGGAGTCACATTCATAATGTATCTTTCCTTTAAATACTTGTATTTATATTAATATAAGCAGTTTCATTTGAAATTAATATGTATAGACAAAAATATTATTCGCGTTTTTCGCGTAGAAAGAATTATAATCCACGAAGAACTAAAATTCGTAGCTTTGATCCAAGGACTATTATGAGAAAAATAGCTAGTCCATCTTCTAATGTCTATGAAATTAAGAATAAATTTTCAGACTTTACTCTTAATAATAGACTTTCTAAAAACATTGAATTCCATGGATTTAATACTCCTACTCCAATTCAAGATAGGGCTATACCAGAAATAATGTCTGGTTGTGATGTAGTAGGTGTAGCAAATACCGGTACTGGAAAGACAGGAGCCTTTTTGATTCCATTAATCAATAAAGTTTACCTTAATAGAAATTCTCGTATCTTGATAATAGCACCTACGCGTGAACTGGCTGTACAAATTAATAAAGAGCTTCTAAGTTTTTCTCGAGGATTGGATATATATTCTGCAACCTGTATTGGTGGAGTCTCAATTCGTAATCAAATTTACAAGCTTCAAACGAGACCTCATTTTGTGATAGGAACTCCAGGAAGACTGCTTGATTTAGAAAACCAAAGGAGAATTGATTTTAGTAGGTTTGATTCAATTGTTTTGGACGAAGTAGATCGTATGCTTGATATGGGATTTATCCATGATATAAACAAGATTATTTCAAAACTTCCTCAAAAGAGACAATCACTTTTTTTCGCAGCAACTCTTGACGATAAAGTAAAAAGCGTAATGAGTAAATTTATTGTTAATCCTGTAATGATTTCGGTCAAAGTAGCTGATACTAGTGTGAATGTGCGCCAAGATATTATTGAGCTTAGAGGTAGAAACAAATCTGATATTTTGTGCGAACTTTTGGACAAAAAGGAAGTATCAAAGACCCTTATATTTATGCGAACAAAAAGAAGTGCTGATGTGTTGCATAGAAGCCTTTCAAATATTGGATTTCAAACAGCTGTTTTGCATGGAAATAAGACTCAAAGCCAGAGACAAAGATCTTTAGATCAATTTGGCCAAGGTAGGGTAAATATTTTGATAGCAACAGATGTGGCTTCTCGGGGAATAGATATTGATGATATTTCCCATGTAATTAATTACGATCTTCCAGAAAGCTACGATGCTTATATCCATAGAATTGGTAGAACAGGCAGAGCTGATAAAAAAGGAATAGCACTGACATTTATAGCTTAAGACCGTTATATATCTTTACTCTCTTAACTATATTATTAACACTTATTAATAATATAAGTACAAATAGCGTCTATGCTCGCCAGCAATATGGGTTCAAAAAATGTTGTATTTTCGGTTATATTTACAATTATCTGCTACCGTTCTGGGATATAAATAGTTTCAGAAACAGTATGTACAGAGAAATAATTATTCAATTATTTGAATAATTGGAGGAGTTCTTTTTGATTATCAGGAACCATAAGATCTTTCAGTATTTGGTTGCTATTTGGGCTGATTGAAAAGGTTAACTGCTTTAAAAAAATAGCCATTAACCAAAACGAAAGAAAAAATGATACTGTAGCAAGTACAAGAGAAATAATTCCTACTTTGATATTTTTTCCTTCTTCGCTTGTAAAAAATACATACTTAACAAAATAGTAAATTCCAATGGGGGGCATGAGAATACTCCATATATATGATTTGACGTACCCCTGTGATGATTTGATCTTTTTCTCCTTTGAGTCAAGTTCTGCCATCGCTTGATATAATTCAAGTTTATGTTTATAGTCTTCTTGTTTATCTTGTTTATCTTGTTTAACCATTATTCAATTATAAGTGTTTAATAAAGAAAATAAATGTCTTTGAAAATTAGAATCGTCTATTGTAAACTTTTTGTTCCTGAATAAGTTAACTAAGGGAGGTATTTTTACAGAACAGCAGACAGATATTGTGCTGTTTTTTGATATATTAACTTCGAATTAGGAATAATTTTAGACCATTTCGATGTTTAGAAATCGTCAACTATTGCCAATCAAGCTGTATCAAGGGACACACAAACATTTAAAAACTTTACTTAAACCCTAAAAATAAACCAATATTATAAATAGAAAAAGAAACGACCCAAGCAATTAAAATGGTTGTTATTATCTGAATAAAGGTAAACTTCCAGCTTCCGGTTTCTTTTTTTATTACTGCTATAGTAGCTAAGCAAGGGATATATAAAAGGCTAAAAAATAAAAAAGCAAGTACTCCTAATGGAGTAATATAATTTGGCATTATTGTCATCAATCCTTCCCGGCTAACGCCGTAAAGAGTTCCTAAAGTGCTAACAACAACCTCTTTAGCCACTAAGCCAAATAATAAAGCAATAGAAAATGTCCAGTGTCCAAAACCTAAGGGTATAAAAATTATAGAAATAAACTTTCCTATTTTTCCTAATAAACTAAATTCAGAAGCATATTCTACGCCCAAAGGCAAGGAAGATAACAACCAGACAATAATTACAGCCGCTAGGATAATGGTACCTGCTTTTTTGATAAATATACTTGTTTGAAACCATGCATGTTTATGAACATTCTTAAAAGTTGGTATTCTATAAGGAGGTAATTCAATAATTAATCTGTTTTTTTCTTCTGGCTTAATCAATTTTGAAAGAATAAAACTAACAGTAAAAGCAATAATTACTCCAAATACATAAAGAGACATAATAATCAAACTAGAATTATTAGGAAAAAATATACCAGTAAATAAAACATAAATAGGAAGACGAGCGCCACAAGAGACAAAAGAATTAATAAAAATGGCAATATGCCTCTCTTTTTTGTTTTTAATTGTTCTTGTTGCCATTATTGCCGGGACATTACAACCAAACCCTAAAATCATGGGAATAAAAACTTGGCCACTTAAACCAAATTTATGAAACAATCGATCTGTTAAAACTACTGTTCTACCTAAATAACCACTATCTTCCAGTAAGGCGGTAAAGAAAAAAAGAATAAAAATTAATGGAGTAAAAGCCAGTATAGAACCCAAACCTCCAATAAAGCCTTCAATTAAAAAGGATTTTAAATACTCAGGTAAATTAAGATTATAAATTATTGTTCCTAAACTTTCAAATAAATTATCAATTAAATTTATTAAAGGAGCTGATAGGTCAAAAGTAGCTTTAAACATTAAAAACATTACAAGCAAAAATATTGGAAGAGCAGTATATTTATTTAAAACAAATGAGTCAATTTTATTTGTTTGACCATTTTGTTCTTTATCTGAATAAAAAGGACTGATTTTCTTATTAATAAAATTAATGGCTTTATGATGATTAATTTCTTGTTTGTTTTTTAAAAGGCCTTTTAAATAGCTTGGTATTTTAGGTATTTTTTGAGAGGAGTTAACGACTTGTTCTAGCAGCTTTTTTTTGTTTTTTCCAGTATTTGCTTCTATTTTGACAATGGGAATTTGTAATTGTTTTTTTATTTTTTCAATATCAATACTAATATTTCTTTTTTGTGCCTCTTTATTAAAATTAAAAGCCAAGACTACATTTTTGTTTAAAGCCAAAAGTTCTAAAGTCATTAATAAGTGTCTTTTTAAACTGTTGACGTCAATAATTTGGATAATAACATTAGGGTTTTGATTGATGATATAATCGCGAGATATTTCTTCTTCTTCACTATAAGGAGCAATACTATAGGTACCAGGCAAATCAACGATATTAAAACATTTATTTTGAAAGTTAATATTGCATTCTTTTTTTTCAACTGTTTTTCCTGGCCAATTACCAACATGCAAACTTAAACCAGTAAGAGAATTTAGAAGGCTTGTTTTACCCGTGTTGGGATTCCCAATCAGCCCGACAGTAATTATATTTTGCTTTTTTTCCTGTTTTACCAAAGACTTGAGATTTAGTCTAATCATTTTTTAATTCAACCTCAACTTGTTTAGTGATATTGTCTCTAATAGCTATCAAAGTATTGAAACATTTATATATTTTAGGACAGCCTAAAGGAGTATTTCTAACAAAAGCTATTTCTACGCCCTTGATTAAGCCAAAACTATGAAGTCTTTCTTTAGTTACTTTATCAGTATTGATATTTTTAATGACAGCTTTTTTCCTCAAAGTGAGTTGAAAGAGAGATGTTTTCATTTATTTAACATCAGGCAGAACTCCTAGAGAATCATTAAAACGATTGATAAAGTTAAATAAGCCAACCACGCTGCTTATTTCTACGATTTGAGCATCAGTGTAATATTTTTTCATCTTTTTTATAATTTTTGGATTAATATTATAGGCATGTTCGGTTGAAGCAACAGCATATTCTAAGGCGGTTTGTTCTTCTTTAGAGAGCTTTTCTGATTCAATATTTTTAATTTTTTTATCATTCAGTCCAAACATTTCCAGTTGTTGTTTAGCTACGGAAACACAAAAATCACATTTATTTAAATCTGATATTTTTAAAGCTATTCGCCATTTTAATAATATGTTAACTGGAGCATTATCCATGACGGCTTTAAATAAGGTAAAAAAACCAACCAAAACATCTTCGCAGTTAGCCATTACCCGCATCCATTTGGGGACTCTGCCAGTGCTTTTTTTAACTTGATTAAATAGGTTTTTGGCTTGTTTTCTAGCTTCTTTATCAGTGATTTGATGGACAAGTGGTGAAATTGAATTCATTTTAGCCTCGGCTTTTGAATTATTAATATAACTATAATAGTCTAATTTAATAATAATTTCCAATCTTGTTATCTTAGCATCTTTTTTAATTTTTAAACTCAAAAAAATTATTCATTTACTTAAAGTTAAAGAAAATTAGGAATAAAAAGAGATTGTTTTATAGTTATGAAATAGGTTCGAGTAGCGTCCATGCTCGCCAGCAAAGAGATTTAGTCTTTCTTCAAGAATTTTTAAAGTAGGGGCATATAAATAATACTTTCTGTTTTTTTAACCTGTAATTGATAATACTTGGAAAAAGATAATGTAAAAGAGAAGCATAAGTATATTTTGCTCCTAAAGATTATTTTAAAGCTTTAAAGTCATGCTTAAAAATACCAAGTTGATTAGAGTTATATAAAGCAGCAGCAGGATGATAAAGAGGAATTATTTTAATTTCTCCCCATGATGTTTTTGTTTCAAAAGTCTGGCCATGTAAATAGCTGATTTGCTGCAATTTATCTTCAAGTTTATAAAGCTTCATTATAAATTCCATGGAAAATCTGCCTAAAGTAGCAATAATCTCAGGTTTAATTATTTCAAGTTGTTGAATCAAAAATGGAGAATAAATGTTTATCTCTTCAATTGTTGGATCGCGATTTTCCGGAGGTTGATCCTTAACAATATTAGTAATATATACATCTTTGCGCTTGATATTAACTGATTCTAAAAGCTCATCTAAAATCTTGCCAGCTGCTCCGCAAAATGGCCTACCAGTTAGAGCTTCATTTCTCCCAGGGGCTTCACCAATAAAAACAATTTTAGCAAAGTGGCTACCTTCGCCTATAACAGGATAATGATTATTTTTCTTACGATACTTGTAAAGTGGAGAATTAGTTAAGTTCCAAACTTCATTTCTAATTTGTTTTAATTTTTGCGTCTTTTTATCCTTCACATTATCATTATAGTTTTTTTATAAAAAAAGGTTAATGTATCTTTTGTGTCTTGGTATTTTAATTATGATTAGCTTAAAGCATGAATCAAGACAAAGAAGTAATTAAAGGACAAGAAGAGAAATGTTTTGTTGGCAATAAAGAAGTTCCTTGTCCGGAAAGTAAGCAAGAGTTAAATGCCACACAACAGACAACATTTTGGGATCAACGACTTTTACCAAAAGGAATAATAAAAAATGAACGCAATAATATGATTTTTTTTTCAATGTTAACAGGAATAATTATTGCATTAATAATTCTAATTGTTTTAAAAGTAAAGATTTTTAACAGAACATTAATTGGGTATATAAAGCCAATTTGGCTGTATATATTAGGAGCAATATTGGTGGTATTTTCTCAATATTTAATTGTCTTACCATATAATGACAAGTTTCCATATTTAATAAATATTTCTCAAGCCTTATGGGCTTTAATGGTAGCTTTATCAGTTATGAAATTATGTAAAGAGGAAGATTTTAATTTAGGCAATATTTTCATTTTAGGAATAATATATTCCATAATTATTCATGGATTAAAGATAACTATTAGGTATTTATTTTATAAAAGAAGTCTTTTTTATGTAGCTGATAGATTTATTTATGGAAGTTTATTGGTTATGTTAATTGTTATTATTCTAGGACCACTATTTATATTCCTAAGAAAAAAAGACATACGTTATTAAACTATTTGTACCTTCTCTTTTAAAAAAACATAAAACAAACTTTATTTTTCCAAATAAGGTTTAATAATATCTCTTAGATTTTTAACAAGCTTATGAGAAACATCCTTTTTTAACCATAATGGTACAGAACCATAAGTTTTATCTACCCATTTTCTATTCATAAAGCTTCTTGGTTTTATATAACGAGGGATACCATGAAAGTGAAGATTATGAATTTCATTTCCCATCTGAAAGTAATTAAATCTATCAGGTTTAAAAGTATCTATTTTTAATAAAGTCTCTTGAATCTCTTTCATAACATTTTTTAATTCAAGAATTTCATGATTTCTAAGTTCAGATATTTTTTCAACTTTTCTTTTAACAAAAATAATAAAACATCCTAATGTATGTTGCCTGTAACTAACTTCAAGAACCCAATATTTGTATTCTTTTAATAATCCTTCTGTATATTTATTTTCCTTATCCCAAATTCTATTAAGCATGGTGTAATTATAGTTTATTTATTGCAAGATAGTTAATTTTTTAGTGAATATTTTATTCAGTTTATATTTTTCACAATCCTAATAAGAAAGAATATTATGACGCTTAAAACAAGGACGATGCCTATGATAAGTCCCCAATTGGTACTGGTGCTGCTTTCATTTTCTATTGTGACTTTAAAGTTTAACTCATCTTTCTCGCCTTTAACATTAATGTTTTGACTCATTTCTTTCCCTTTATTATTAATTACCAATTCATGTTCTCCTTTATTTACATTTTCAAATCGAGCAATGCCTTGTTCATCAGTATATGTTTTTTTAGGGTCGGAATATAGTGTTATCTTAACATCTTTTAGAGGATTTCCTTCTTTATCTAAAATCGTAACATTAATATCATATGTTCCTTCTTGTTTTTCAGATTCTTCACTTTCTGATTTTTCTTCCGAAATCAACCAGTTTAGAAAATCAATTTAGAAAAGCTAAAGTTGAAAGCTGACAACTTTTTGGGTAATTGTTTTTTTTACTTTTTGCCAGTCTATTTCTATTAGCATTTTGGGCATAGGCTGGGATTCAGCATTTTTAAAATAAAGCAATGATTTTAAAATATGAACTTGGTTGTAATTAAGATTTATGTATTTTTTATCTAATTTTTCAAATAATTTTTTTAAAGTATATTTCTTTAAAAGAAAATAAATATCAATAAAATCTTTTTTACTTCCTCTCATTCCAATAGTTAAAAGTTTAGTGCAGGCAATATCAATTAATGAGCTTATTTTAATACCTTTTAAATTATATGGTTTTTCTAATAACTTATATGGATATTCTAAAAATTGCACTTTTACTTTATTAAGAAATATATTTAAAGTTCCTTTTTCTAACTCAACATTTTCTAAACGGCCAAGTTTACTGATCTTTTCCAATAGTATATTTGGTTTAAAACTATTTTTGCTGAAAAAATCAAGGTCTTCTGACTTTCTATGTCCAAGTTGAAGCGATAGTCCTGTACCTTCTGAAAGATAAAATTCATTTAAAAATTGAGGTTTTTTTAACTGAAATACTTTAACAAGATTGACAGTATTTGGCAGTAGTGTTTCCAGATAAATTTTATTCATGAAAAATATTTACTCCAAAAATTTGCTGATTTTGAATCAAGCTCGATTATTTTTAATTGTTTTTTTAGCGCTGATTTATTAATCTTTGTAAAAAGCCAAGAAACAGATTTTCTGTCTCCATCGTTCAGCAATGTTTTTATAATATATTTTTTATGCTTTTCCCAACTTAATTGAGTTAAATCATCTCCCCAAAAATATTTTTTAACACAGTTTGGTATTATTGCTTTCATATTATTAATTTTACCTTAGATTGTAGTAAGTATCACTTAGTTTTAAAATAGAGAATACTTTTTTAAAACTATAAAATTTATATTTATTTTAATGTTAATAAATAATTCATTGAACAATGGAATATCTTATGTTAGTATTGGTATAATAAAAAAGTAATTATGAATAATAAACTTTCATTAATTATAATAATCTCCATTGCGTTTATAACTCTTTTATTTATTTTAAACACAATAAATAAAAATAAAGAAAGCACACTACTTTCTAATAAAACCTCTGTAAATCAAGAAAAATATGACAAGTTAAATAAACTTGCAACACAAGTTCAAATTGATTATTTTACAAAATTATTAAATGATCCTGTATTTATTAATAAAAGTGAAGATAAAGTATATATAGAATATATTTATGTAAATGAAGATTATTATGTTCAAGTAATTACAGATAATAATAAAAAAGTACTGGCTTTTACTGTTGTAAGTAGAAAAAAAGATTTTAATCCAATACTTGATTATTCTGGAGGAGAGTACACTCTTCTTAAAAACTCTTTAGCTGATGTTAGAAAAAATGGTAATCCAGAGAATTGTTATTTAAATATTCCAGCATCAGGGCCATTTTCATATTATGAAGATTATTATTATGGAAGGCCAGGTCTTTATCAAACGTATAGAGTGGGGAACGCTCAAGCTGGGTATTTTGATCAAGAAAAGACTAAAATTGATTTTAGCAGATTAATAGAAATTAGAAATAAAAGTTCAAATTCAGAAGACTTAGACTGTTCTTTATTAGATAGTAGTTTTTTAAACAATATGTATATTAATGCTGTTATGGTTATAGATGAAGCA
>CAZHJA010000023.1:6043-12963 GCA_964532865.1 uncultured Gammaproteobacteria bacterium | reverse complement strand
TAAGAGGGGATTCTTCTAAATTTTTTATAAAAACCCTTAAGCTTTGAAAGGCGGATGTTTCCCATAAATTAAATTAAAACTTGTAAACGACTGTTTACTTATTTTAGTAAACAAATGTTCACTTTGTCAAGAGGATTTTTTGAATATTAAAAATATTATAAATATACTTTTATATCCTTTTATTTAAAATAATGAAGATTGTTATTATGAAAACAAATATTATCTTAGTTGTCTTTTTCAATGAAGGAAATTAAAAAATGTCTTTAAAGTATTCTTTCTTATTTTTCTACTTTAAAAATATCTTCTCTCTCAATCCATCCAGGTTCTCCGACTAGTGGTTTTACTCTACACGAACTCCCCAAACTACTAGTTTGTAAATCTCCTCCAGCTTTAATTTTACCACCTAAGGCCGTTGTTAAAAAACTAACTGCAATCCCAGTTGTATTTCCAGGAATATAGAATAATGGTTGACTATCTAAAACACCGCATTGTTCTATACCATGGTCACAACGTGGACGAACCTCGGTACCTTCTTCTAGTAGACAACCTTCCTCAACTTCTTGACCATAACAAGTAGCTGCTAATGCTAATTTTCCAATATCAAATGGAATCTCATACCCAATTGCTGCAAGATCCCCAACATCAATAGTTCCGTATTGTCCGTTTCCACGAACCACATTTACAGTCTGCTTTTGCTCATCAGTACAATCTGGAGATTGAGCTTCAACATTAGAAATTGAAACTATTGGACAAAGAAGTGCCGCTCCAATTAATCCTACTGCTAATAATATTCTAGGCCCTTTCTCTTTAACCATTACTTTTAATCTTTCATTACCCATATGATTTATTTAAATTTCTTTGCTTTATTATCTCAAAAGCTTAAAATATAACAATATATATTGTACCATATAAACTATCCTATAGCAAATTAGTAATCTGCGGTGTCCAAGACATACTATACACTTTATGAGATTTGGGTATGAGAAATATATAGAAAGAAGTTGTATCGCTTTAAACTAGAATAGAATTTAATAAATAATTTGCAAACAACTAAGATTTTATATATCATAAAAATTATTGATGAAAAAAGCTGTAAAAATAATAATTGGCTTAGCTATTTTGATTTTTGTCTTCTTAGGCGTTTACTCTACATATACCACTCTTATCTCTCCACAAAAATGGCTTGTTTACAAAAACTCACGCTATGCTTTTAAAATAGATTTTCCGCCCCAATGGAAATTAGGAGAACAAGAACTTAATAATGCTGGAAGAGAAATGTTTTCTCCTGATAATAAAATTAGCTGCTATGCTTATGGTTTTGAAAATGTACTTATTACAGATGATGGAGATCCACAAACATTAGATGAATTTATAAAGTGGTTAACAAAAGACTCTAAAATAATAAAACAAAGTAAAACTACTCTTGCTGATCAGCTTGCTATAGAAATTGTATTGGAAACAGAAGATAATCAAATCAAAGACGCAGTTTACAGCATGCTTGATGACAAAACGGGTAGAGGCTTTTTTTGCACTTATGAAAATAAAGATGTAAGAGATAATTTTCAAAAAGATTTTAGGCGAATGGTAAAAAGTTTTAAAAATGTTGATGCTAAGGATATTTTGTCATTTGATAAAACTAATATTTCATGTATAAACCTACTAGAAGGAACTACTACACCTTTGCGTGATAAACTATTCTTTATTGACAAATCATATACAGAAGTAACAATTACTAGTCGAGAAGCATGGGATATTAACCGCTTACCTAAAAGAGTTAAAGACTTAGAAAATATAGGTTACATTTGTTATCCTATGCCATATGAATTTGAAAAAACAGAACAAGAAACCAGTATTCAAGCTGAACCTGCTGTTAAATCTGTTGAGTGGGATTGCGAACTAGAATATAATGATTATAAATATCTATCAAAAGAAACAATTGATCAAAAAAATAATTTAGAATCAAAAGAATATTCATGTGAAAAAAAATTATGCAAAGATAGTAAAGACCAAGACAGCTTTGTTTGGCTTTGTACTAAAGAAAGGAAATAATATGATTAAATCAAATACAAAAAAAAGCAAAATGAATTTTCTCCCTTTAATTTTAATAGGAGTTGTTTTACTTCTTGGGGGATTAACTATATATAATGTTTTTAGTTTAGAAATTAATAATTTATTTACAAAAAAGCAAAAAGGTATTAAAAAAGATAAAACCCTAAATCTTGAACCAACTAAAAAAGAAAACAATAATTCTTCCGTTAAAACAACTCAAAACTCAACCTATTATGACGCCCTTCCTTTTTATCCTAACATTACAGAAATGTCCCGATACTTAACTAAAGGAGATGGAGTACAAGCATCTTATGAAACAGAAACTGGAGTTACAGCCAAACAAGTACTTGACTTTTATGAGAAAGAGTTAAAAAATCAAAACTGGCAAATTACTTTAAGAGATAAAAATGATGGACAAATCCAAGCACTTTCAATTGAAGAAGTTCAATTGCGAATTTGGATATATTTTGATGGCTCTTCAGACCAGGGAGTAGTATATAATGTTGATTTTCGTCCACCAGGAGCTGAAGAATGGCTTCCAATACCTATACAGTAATTGTTTTACTTGCCCTCATTTTCTATTTTTGTTATTTTCCAAAGACCGTCTTCATCTTCTTCTAAATAAAAAGTCCAAGACAACCCAATCTCTTCACCATAAAAAGCATTAACAATAACTTTTGCTGAATTATTATTAATAGATTCATCAGAGATTTCTACTTTATCAGGTCCTTGTTGAATTCCATAGCTTGTAGGAATAAAGCTTGGGTCTTTAAATTGTTGAGCCAGATTTTCAGAAAGAAATTCTTTGGCTATTTCATAATCAATAAATGAATCAGGAAGCGTACCTAAAGTTGATTTCATATATGCTAAAACTACATTTTTAGGTTGTACTGAATGAACATTTTGTTGTTTAGTTAAGATTTTTTTAGGCTGTATAAGATTTTTATCATTAGGTTTCTTGCTTAAAAAGATTATTCCACCAACTACAACAGCTATAATAAAGACTCCAATTAGAACTTTTTTATTTAACATATAAATTTCCTTTCAGTTTATTTTATAATTTTTAATAATTAATTTATTATCTTTCACACTACCTTGATTGAGTTGGCCTATGGCCTTCACATATGGCTTTTAACAATCCATATGAACTACTACAGTCACGTTTTGCCTCACCAGTACCACCACTATTTGAGCTATTACTCGAACTATCTTGGCAGGCTTGTGATATTTCTGGCTTAGATTGATTAGTATTACAATTATTCTTGTCTTGACAATCTCTGTTCTGCAAACTATTTGTACATGCTGACCAAGCAGAACATTGCCAATCAGGAATACATTGCACGTCTTTTTCTTCTTGCTCATAGTTATCTTGTTGATTATTTTCTAGGCATGGACGAAACAGCATGTCTTTATCAACTTTGTAGCCACAACCGTTAACATCTGTACAATTTCTCATTTGTATATCTCCTTTAATACATGGCGCCCAATCAGTACATTTCCAATTTGGCTCACACGCGCTCTTTTGTCCAAAGTTTTTCCATGGTGGATTTTTAATAAATTCAATAAGTGGATTAAGTATTTTTTGCATACCAGTATCTTTTTTATAACTTCCTTGCTTATTATCACTTTCCAGTTCTACACCTTCTAATAATCCTTCATCTTCTATTTGCTCAAATGTAGCTGATTCTTGTTCTAAAATTCCAGCTGCCTTTTTAGCATTTTTTAATCTCGTAACTAAGTTAATTAAAGATGATGTTCTGCCTTGTTCTTTCTTAACATTTCTAATAAATGTAGGGATATTTCCTTGTGAGCTAGTAAGTACTTGCCACATACCAGATGGAATAAGATAGGGAGTTATACTACCGCTTTTTGTTTTGCTACTTATCAATAAAGGCTTTTTTTCTTCTTCTTCATTAAGTTTTAGTGCAAGCTCTCTTTGAATTTCTTTAGGCCAGTTATGATATAGTGTGTCCTTATCAATATTATTTTGCTCTGCTATTTGTTTGCTCATATTTAAAGCCTCATCTGAAAGAGCAAGAATTGTTTTTATATTTGATTCGTCTTTATTGTCTTCTGGTTCAATTTTTTCTCCTTTTGCCCTGAGTATTATTTTTTTGATTTCTTCTGTATCTTCATTCATAATAGCATCAATTTCAGCTGGAGTTAAAATATATTCATATAATTCTAATAATTTCTCTTTTGCCTTATCTGCTATATATTCTCCAGCTGTAGATGAACCCAGTTTGATTTTTACAAATTCCTGCAAATCAGGAGGAATTCCAAGTTGATTAAGCACTTCTCCTTTTACATCAATACTTTTAGCTCCAGTAACTACTAAAATTCCATCAAAGTAGGCTTTTACCCCACCTATACCGCTTTTTACTGCAGCTTTTGCTAAATCAACTTCGCTGTAATCTCCAACTTCATGTCCAAGCATTCTCTGTTGAATGGCAGTAACAACTTCAGCTGGAGCTGTTAAAATATCTTCTGGTTTTTCCAAACCTCTGCTTTTGAAAATATCTAAATATTGAATAGGTGCTTCTGGTAAACCACTATCTTTCGCATTAAAATATCCTTTATACAGTCCCAAACGCAGATGATCAGTAGTTGAGTCAAATCCATGAGCCAAACGGCTAACAACAGGCAAATTCCAAATTACATTTTTGGTAAAATCTGTCAAAGCTCCTGCATAAACTGGTTTTGCTAAAAATGTCTGGCTAGTTGAGTCTGGTTCAACATTTATTTTTTTAGAAATATTATATAAGGCTATCATTTGCTGATATGTTTTTTCAGCTTGCTTGTGCATTTTGTTCATCTGATTTAACAGGTCTTTTTGACTACTTTCTTTGTATCCTAAAGAGGCTAATCTAACTCTTTCTTCTTGTAGCTTCTTGTATTCTTTATAAAAACTTTGACTTGTTTTATTAAAGTCTGATAAGTTCTTTCTTTGCGGATTAAAAATATTAAGGTAAGAAGTGTTAAAAAAAATTAAAGCAATAATAATAAGTAAAGATATAAAGCTAACTACTTTTGGTTTCTCTATTAAAAACCTTGTTTTCTTTTTTTTGCTTAACATTAATCTTCTTTCATTATTTCATATTTTTTCAATCTTTGTCAAGGGAAATATTTTGAAATGCTAAAGAAAAAAATATGGTTCTAAACTTATTCAAATGGAAAATGTTAGAATTAAGTTACTAAATATTAAAAAGTAAAATGAGTGAAGCGTCAGAAATAACAGAGGTTGCTACCGATCCAACAGAACAAGTTGCTCCTGCTATAGAAATAGCGCCAGCTCAAATAGAAACATTGATAGATCAATTGGGAGATTATTATAATATTCCCCCAGAACAAAAAGAAAGGGTTAAATCAGCACAATTTCTTTTTTTAGAACCTGAAGCTTTTAAAAAAGAAGTTATGACTGATCTTGAAAAAACAGGAGTTTTAAAAGAACAATCCGTAGTTGAATCTTCACCAGAACTTGAGGCTGTTGCTCAAGCTTTGGGAACTACAGTAAAGGAAATTCAACAAAAGCAAATTGCCATGCACGAAGAGCTTGCAGAAAATATTTTAAAATTTGGAGGTACTTGTCAAAGAATAGATGGCAGATTAAAAATTACGATTAAAGTTGGAAATGACGCTTCGAGAGAAAAAGTAATAAAAACACTTAAACATGAACTTTTACATGGTCTTTCGAAACTTGATAATAACCATTCTGGTTTACAAGGTGAATTGGGAACATGTCATTACTTAAATGAAGCAGCTACAGAGATATTAAGAATTCATGAGGAAACTTAAACTGAGGTGCCGGAAATGTTCAAACAAATAATGGATGGTAAAATATTACGCTTAGGTTATAAAAAAGAAGTAAAACAATTATTAGCTGCAATGACAGCGACTTATATAAACAAAAAGCCCGTGTCTGTTTTAAGACTGGCAGATTATTATTTTAACAAGCTGGAAGATAAAAAAGATCCGGACATCAACGCAGTTCTACTTCGATTTGAAATTGCGAAAAATACTCATCCAAAAGTTGCAGAATCAGTAAATACACTTTTGGAAGAACTTTATCGCTAAACATCTTTTATTAAAGTAGTTTTTCCTTTCTGGTAAAATTAAGCATATGAAAGATATTAAAATAAGAGAAATTACTAAGAATGATACTAATTGGATTATTAAATTTATTACTGAAAACTGGGGCTCGGACAAAATTATAACAAGAGGGAAAATATATCATGTTAAAGATTTACCTGGCTTTGTAATAATTCAGAATAAAGAAATTATTGCTCTAATACTATATTCAACTAAAGGTCATAATTGTGAAATTATTTCTATGAATAGTAAAAAACAAAATAAAGGATTAGGAACATTACTATTAAATCATATTAAGGAGCATGCGAAAAAGATAGGCTGCATACGACTATGGTTAGTTACTACTAATGATAATTTAAGTGCTTTGCGTTTTTATCAAAAAAGAGGTTTTATAATTAAAGCAATATATCCTAATGCAATAGACATTTCAAGAAAGCTTAAACCTGAAATTCCACTTGTTGGAAAAGATGGAGTTCCATTGCGAGACGAGATTGAACTTGAAATGAGTTTATAATAAATTCTAATTTAATGGGAAAAAGTAAATATTATAAAGTAGTAAGACGGAGTGATAAAAATTAAACTTTTTTTAATTTTTTTGCTTTTTCAAGAGATTTCTTAACAATCTTCTCTAGATTTGATTTATTATAGCTTGTAATTACAAACCTATCACTTTCTATTCCTGATAGAAAAAGAGGGTTATTTCCTTTTAAATATAATGCAATTGTAGGCTTATTAATTTCTATAGATTTATTAATCATAAATCCTATTGAAAGACTATGAAT
>CAZHJA010000023.1:0-5943 GCA_964532865.1 uncultured Gammaproteobacteria bacterium | reverse complement strand
CATATAATATAATATTATAATAAATATAATCAAGTATATATTTCCTGTATAATTTAAAAAATGCAAAAACACATACATTATATTATTAGAAATATAAGTGCAGGGGACTTATTAGAAAACTTTTTAATTTCAGCAATCTTCACTGTTGTTGGAGTTCGCTTATTTCTTGCTCTTACTGGATATCCACAGCTTGGAGGAAAAGGATTGCACATAGCTCATATGTTGTGGGGAGGAGCTCTTATGACTATTGCTATTTCACAGTTATTGATATTTCTTAATAATGAGTCCAAAAAAGTAGCAAGTATCATAGGAGGAATAGGCTTTGGAATGTTTATTGATGAATTAGGAAAATTCATAACAAGCGACAATAACTATTTCTTTCAGCCAACAATATCTTTAATTTATATTGTATTTATAATCATATTTCTTCTTATTAGAGCAGGGGAGAGATATATTAAAATGACAGATAAAGAGTATGCAATAAATGCATTAGACGGAATAAAAGAAGCGGTATTATATGACCTTGACTCTGAAGAAAAACAAAAAGCATTATCTCTTTTTGAAAAAAGTGATAAAAAAAACCCAGTTGTTGTGGAATTAATCAGTATATTAAAAAGGGCACATACAATAAATCCTCCTAAAGCAAGTGTGTTTATAATACTTAAACAAAAATTAAGCAAGATATACTTTAGATTAACTAGAAATAATAAATTCATAAAAATCTTAATTTCTCTTTTTGCAATAAGCTCAATAATTAATCTTATTTTTATTTTCTTTGTTCGTTTTGCAATATTAAAAGCACCAGAAATCCTTACACTATCAGATTACGGAGAAATTATTACATCTATTATTTCAAGCATATTTGTATTTATTGGAATATTTTTTCTTAAAAAAGGAAACAGACTTTACGCATTTGAAATGTATAAATATGCAATAATGATATCAATATTCTTTACCCAAATCTTTATCTTTTATCAAAACCAATTAACAGCACTGTTTACTTTAAGCATAAACATACTTTTATATACAACAATAAGGTACGTTATTTCTCAAGAACAGGTTTTGCAGAAAGAAAAAGCAAAAAGCATATATGAAAAAGTAAAAGGCTTTTTGCATTTCTAATTCAAAAAGTCAGGCATTAGTAGTTTCAGCAGTTTCATTTCCCCTTATCTTGCTTAAGATAACTATAGACAATATTGAAAGAATAATTGTTTGAAAGAAAGGAAAGGTAATGTTTACCTTAAAAAGACTTAATAATCCAAATAAAGTAGTTGTAATAACTATTAAATGCAATCCCATTTGATAAGCCTTTCCAAAGGAAAGTACATATTTCATAAGCTTTGCAATAATCCATAATACTAGTGCAAAAAATAAAAGATATGTCATCTTACCAATAGGTATAAATACAAAGGTTCCAATAAAAACAAATAAAACTAAACCAGGAAAAACAAAATTCAATAATGGTGCAAGGTTGCCCACAACCATTTCAACCATACTCCTATTTATCGTAACATCTCCAACCTCACTTAAAGGAAATATTTCATATTTTCCTTTATCACTTATATACATAATATTTTTCTTAGTTATAAATACTGCAGTATTATACTTTTCAAAATCTTCCATTGTGCCACTTGTATCAATTACTAAAATATTTTCAACATCTTTTTCTTTTGCTCCCAATACATTATCTTTATTTTCCTCAAACACCTTTTCAACTTCCTTTACAGTTATCTTAAAAGGCTCTTTAACATTTGTTGAAACCTCTCCATTTTTGATTTTTAATTCAAGCTCTTCAGGATATGCTTCAATCAACATAGCCGGAAGATTGCGAATATATGACTGTGTTTTTGAGAGAAAGTTAATAGAAACAAAAGTAGTCGAAATAATTGCAAATAAGAAAAAGTAAAAAATAAAAAACTTAAAACTAAAAGAAAAAGGAGCTTTTAATATTTCCTTATAATAAGAAGGTTTTGTAAATGTATTTTTTAAAACATGGATAAAAGTTTTTATTTTCCCCATTACACATATTCAATCATAAATAATTTTTAAAGTCAATAGTTATATAATATATACAATATATATGTTAAGAAATCTTTTAATTATTATCGTATCTATAATTTCAGTAATTATATTTATTGTGTTTTTTTAAAAAGAAAAAAAAACTGAAAATATAAAAACTGAAGAAAAACAAGAAATACAAAAACAAGAAAAAAACTTAGAAAAATACGAATACAAAAATTTGAAAAAAAGAAAACCAAATAATGGAGAAATCATTTTTGAAAAAATATTAAAAGATGAAAAAGAATTTACATCATATATTTTCTTTTTTGAAACAGATGCAAAAAAAGTCAGTGGCTTAGCAAATATTCCAAAAAAGTGCAAAGATAAATGTCCTGTTCTAGTCTTACTACGCGGTTATGTTGACCAAACTATTTATACAACGGGCCTAGGCTCGGAAAGAGTGGGAAGAGGATTCGCAAAAGAAGGATATATTACACTTTCCCCGGACTTTTTAGGCTACGGAGAATCAGACAATCCCTCAATTCATCCTCTTGAGGAGCGCTTTCAATCATATACTACAGTTTTAGATCTTCTTGCTTCTGTTGAGGACATTAATAAATCGCTTAAGGCTTTAGAAGAATCCAGTATATTAGCTGATGAAAAAGTAATGAGTATATGGGGGCATAGCAATGGAGGACAAATTGCATTATCAATTTTAGAGATAACAGAAAAAGAATATCCTACTGTTTTGTGGGCTCCTGTTTCAAAACCATTCCCATATTCAATACTATATTTTACTGATGAATTTGAAGACCATGGAAAAGCACTTAGAAAATTAGTTGCTGATTTTGAAAGTATTTATGATGTTGAAAAATATTCTCCTTCTAATTTCTATAATTTAATTAAAGCTCCTATACAAATGCATCAGGGGAAGCTTGACGATGCAGTTCCTGAAAAATGGAGTAATGAATTAGAAAGTGACTTAAAAAAAGAAAATATTGATGTTGAATATTTTACATACAAAACAGAAAATCATAACTTTAATTTGAGAAACTGGAATAAAGTATTTGAAAGAAGTCTAAATTTTTTTAATGAAAAATTAGAAAAAACCAAATAGAGTAGAGAAGAGCATCCTCCCTATTTAAATATCCTCTTTATACTTTCTCTTAAACGTGTTATTACTTCGTAATTAATTGTTTTAGTTTGTTTTGCTATTTCTTCTGCTGTAATTTCCAAATTTCCTTGTTTTCCAATAACAACTACTTCATCTTCTTGCCTTATGTTTTTAATATTACTAGCATCAACAATTAAGATATTCATACATACTCTTCCCAAAATCCTAGCTCTTTTTCCTCTTATTAAAACGCTTCCCTTATTGCTTAATTTTCTATCCAATCCATCATAATATCCAATAGGAATAATTGCGACTCTAGTTTTCTTTTTTGTTTTAAAAGTGGCACCATAACTTATATAACTTCCTTTCTGAAGAACTTTTATTTGTGCAACTTTAGTTTTTAATGTAAGAGACGGCTTTAAAAATATATTATTTTTTTGACATATTTTCCTAACACTTTCTGAAGGATAAAATCCATAAATTGAAATTCCTGGTCGTATTAAATTATAATGAGTGTCATTGTTTAAAAGTAATGCTCCAGAATTATCACATTGATAAATAGAAATATTAATATTATTTTTCTTTAATTCATTTATTATTTTTTTGAGGGTTTGTTTTTGATTTAAAAAATATTTTTTATTTTCCGGTTCATCAGATGTTGCAAAATGAGTTGCAATACTTAAAACATTTATGTGTTTATGCTTTTTAACAAATCTAATAAATTTCACAATGTCGGAAGGAAGTACCCCTTGTCTACCCATTCCAGTGTCTACTTTTAAGACAATATTTACTTACTTTTTGAACCTTGAAATTATTTTAACAGTTTCTATATTATATACGAATGGAATAAGCCTTAATTCAACTGCCTTTTTTAGATCTTTTTGCTGAATATATCCAATTACCTGAATAGGAATTTTAACTCCTGCCTTTCTTAATATTTGGGCTTCTTCTATTGATTCAACTGATAACCAATCTGCACCTGAGGAAATAAGAGTCTTTGCAACTTGTAAAATTCCATGTCCATAAGCATTGCTTTTTACACATGGTGCAATTAATACTTTTCTTCCTGTCAAATTTTTAATAACTTTAAAATTATACTTTAATGCTTTTTTGGATATTATTATTTCAATAAGGCTTTGCATATATATAGCCACAATTATATCAAAATATATAAACTTGAAAAATGTGTGTGATATAATTTAAAAACTTATGAAAAAGAAAATAAAAGTATGTTTGCTTTTTGGAGGAAAAAGTGGAGAGCATGAAATATCTCTTCTTTCAGCAAAGTCTATTTATAATGCATTAGATAAAACAAAGTATAAAGTAATATTAGTTGCAATAGACAAACAAGGTAAATGGCTATTACTTAATGCTTCAAATTATCTTCTTAATTCATCCAATTCCAAGCTTATTAAAATAAACAAGGCAAATTCAAAAAATATAACTTTCGTTTCAAAAGGAAAAAAGGCTGAACTTTTATCTTTAGAATCACGTATTACAATTACATCTGTTGATGTTTTCTTTCCAATAATTCATGGAACATTTGGAGAAGATGGATGTATTCAGGGGCTTCTTGAGCTTTTAAACACCGCTTATGTTGGTGCAAATGTATTGGGATCTTCTGTTGGAATGGATAAAGATATTATGAAAAAATTACTTCGAGATGCAAAAATTCCTATTGCAAAATTTAATACTTTTAAAAGGGGAGAGAAAGTAAATATAAAAGGATTACAATATCCTGTATTTGTAAAACCTGCAAATATGGGATCTTCCGTTGGAATTGTTAAAGTCAAAAACAAAAAGGAATTAAATTTTGCCATTAAAAAAGCATTTCTTTATGATACAAAAATTCTAATTGAAGAATATATAAAGGCAAGAGAAATAGAATGTTCAGTATTGGGAAATGAAAATCCAATAGCATCCGTCCCTGGAGAAATTATTCCAAAACATGAATTCTATTCATATATTGCAAAATACATAGATAAAAATGGAGCAGAATTAAAAATACCAGCTAAGCTTTCAAGCAAAAAAATAAAAGAAATTCAAAGTCTTGCAATAAAAGCATATAAGGCTCTTGAATGTTCTGGAATGGCTAGGGTTGACTTTTTTTTAACTTTAAAAGGCAAAATAATATTAAATGAAATTAATACATTGCCTGGATTTACAAAAATAAGCATGTATCCAAAATTATGGGAAATATCAGGAATTCCATACACAAAACTTCTAGATAGACTAATTGAACTTGCAATTGAAAAGAAAAAACAAAAAGACTCACTTAAGCGAGAGTTTTCTGTTTAATAAGCTTTAACTAACCCTTTATAAATTAACTATTGAAAGAGCTGAAAAATCTAGACATTATGTAGTGCCATTGTCAGAAGAATCTGTTCTTTGAGAGCTCTGATTCCTAATTCTCAACTCCATAGCCTTAACCATTTCATCAATTTCTCCTTTACGAAACATTTCTGGTTTTCTTTTTTCATCTGCCTTTAATCTATTTGTTAAGGACTCCGTATATAACCTTAAATCTATGGAATAGCGCCTAAAACTAATAATTTCATGTTTGCTTTCATTAGTCATTTAATTTCTAAGTTTTGAATCAACTTCTGGTTTCTGTAGTAAAACAGTATTGCTAGGATTTGGTAGGTTAGAAATAAAATCAATTATTGCATTAGGTATTGGAGACATTGGAGGTATTAAATCAATAAGCTTTCCTAATTGACACAATACTCCAAATACTTCCATACTCTTTGGCAATCTTATTTGTAGTCGTCTTACTTCTTTGCTCATATCTACTTATTATACGGTACAAATTCTATATGTAAACAGAT
>CAZHJA010000022.1:0-13614 GCA_964532865.1 uncultured Gammaproteobacteria bacterium | reverse complement strand
AAAATTGTCTCATTACTCTCATTACAATGTATACATAAATACTTCTCATTATTTTATAATAAAATATAATTACCATTTATGGGTATTGAAAATCCTAAACATTTTAGAAAAGAGATCGTTACAAAAGAATGCGATAGGTGTAATGGAACAGGAGAAATTAAGGCGGATTTTCCCGGATGGAGCGAAGTTGTAATTGAGTGTCCATCTTGTCATGGCATAGGACACCTCAATATTATAAGTGTTAACAAAAGAGAAGATATTGAAGATAATTATCTTGGTTAAAAATAAATCAATGAATCTATTCTGCTATAATCTAATATTAATACCATGAAACTTGTCAAGAAAAATATCTCAATCACTAAATTAAATAAAATAGCTAAGGAAATATTTGGCGATTTAGTTAAGGCTGTTGTTGATATTGAAAAAAAAATAATGGTTATAAGTGGTGAACTTCACTCAGATGAAGAAACCTTGCTTTTAAAAGATGATTCTAAACAAAATGATCTATGGGGAATTAATCTTTATCCAAAAATAAAAGATGATAGCTGGATTGAATTTGATTCAATGATAAATATCCGTCCCTCTTCAGGAAATTTTAGCCGAGGTGTTGATAATCCAAAAATTAGAAATAAAATAATAAAAGTTGTTAATAAACTTGTGCAAAGATGAGATTCCAACATAAAAAACTAGCTTCAGGCCGCTGGAATAATTTGAGCTTTTTTGAACAAATGGCAAATATTGGAAGTGAGGTTGAAAGAACTATCTCTTGGAAAGAAAAAGGAAATAGTGAATACAGCAAGCATGCACTTGAAAGAGCCTTTGAACTTCTATATCTAACTATTGATGATAAGAAAAACAAAGAGCGCCTTAAGGAGTTAACTCGCTTACGAGAAGTATTAATAGACTTTTTTTATTGCAACAATCAATTCTCCTCTACTTCTGAGCTTTGGAAAAAGTACTTTTATGCTTTTTCCTATGCTGCAAGAGTAAATAGATAACTAACATCTTTAGAGGATTTTTTATAAAAGAGCCTCTTTCTGCAGATATTTTAGATCAGTCAATTATTCATCCTTACGATAATTGGGATGAATATTTAAATAGAGCCGAAAAGCCTAGAACAAATATATTTAGACAAATGGAAGTCCCTGATAATCCAGAAAATAGAATTTTGTTAGTTTCTTCATTTTGAAGATCTGTTATTCAATATAATTTTCCAGGCATTATTTCTGAAAATAATTACACTCATCACTTTGCACATGACTGAACTATTGGAATAGCCAATATGAAACTTGTTATTATTCCAAGGCATTTATTTTTAGGTCTGGATAACTTAATGGTAAAAATATGGTCTAAAGACAGATATATTTCTGATTCAACAACATTAGGAAGACATTTAAATAGATCTGGATATTTATGTCGCATTATTGGAGACGAAATTCAAAGGATTGTCCGATTATCTGATTTATTTGCTAAAACAATTGTGGTTAATAAAACACTACAACTACGAGCTACAATCCAAGAAGTACTTGCACATTCCCGCAAAAGACAACGGCGTTCTTATAGAAAAGAAAGAAAAAATCCAGATTCACCATGGTATAGAAAAACAAAAAGTGATTTAAATATATATTTACAAAATGAAGAAAGCGTTTTAAATCGTGCTGTTGAATGGTTAAGCTCACTTGGAATATCCTTTGAAGATTTAATGAGTGATACAAATTGGAGAAAAAGAGATGACATAGGAAGTACTTGGAAATGTACTACGATAGATTTTTAATATCTTTCTAAAGCGTAACTACATATTTTCCAAATCTTTTACTTAGTTTTTTTGCCATATTCTGCACCCCCTTAGGAAATTTCTTAGCATACTTTAAATATTTAAGCTTATCAAGATTGACAAGAGACCATTCGCTTGTATCTTTTAATATTCTACCTTTACTCATGATATAAAGCTGGTCAAGAATTGCTTTTTCAGGCTCGGCGATATAAACTCCATCTTTTAAAAAAAAACCAAAGAATAATTCATCTTTTAACTGTCTATACTCTATCTCTCTACTGGCTAAATTTAGTCTTTTAGATGTTCTGTTTGTTGCAAATGTCAAAGTATAGGGAATTTGATTTAATATGCTAAATCTACACAAAGCAGATTCAAACGAAAGATATGAAGGATAATAAAGCTCATTAGCTATTTTTTCTAACTCAAGACTTTCAAATTCAGGCTTGTAAACTCCCCTTTTCAATCTGATTAATACTCCTTTCTTAACCAACCTATTAAGTAAAACATATAGACTGTCTCTATTTAAATTTAGAACCTTTTCAAAATCAGCCACAGTATAATAAGGCTTGTTAAAGCCTCTTAAGATTTGTAATAGTTTTATATTGTTTATTTTTCTGGTAGCCATTGCTTTAATAACATCCTCTCATTTAAAGGTAAAAGCTTGTGCAGCTCACCCCTAACAATTCTCACATCCCAACCTTTAAAATCCATTTTTGTTGGTTTCCCCAATTTTTGATTAATAAACCATAAGTCAAAAATATCCCTTATTCTAGCTGGCTTAATGCTCTTCTTTTCTTTTTTAATCCATTCAAGACTAGCAACTTGAGCTAACACTGTCAAAGAAGTAACACTGCTTTTAAGCACCACTAGCTTATAATCCCTATCTTTAACCATTTTTACTCTGCGAATTGATGCTTCAAATTTAATAGAAAAAGATTGCTTTAAGAAATCTTCTTTAACTTTAAAAAGTCCAAAATATGTAAATTTCTTTTGCAGTGCTTCTTTTAGTTGAAGCGATGTATTTTGGTCAGAAATTTTCTTTAACAGTTCTTTTAGTTTTTTTTTATCAATATCTCCAATAATTGAAAAGTCTAGATCTACTGAAAACCTAGGCGAACCATAAGCTAATCTTAAAGCAGTTCCACCTCTAAAGATAAAAGATTTGCCAAGCTTACTATCAGAAAGAGCTTTAAGAATTATCATTTCATATTCCTCACGAACTATCTGTTCTTGAAAAATACCAAGCTTTTTCTCTAATGTTTCAGCCAATTGTCTATTCATAATAACTTAATAAATTTGTTAAGTTACTTCGATTATATCATATCAATTATTTCAATGTCAAGTATAGTTTGCTTATTGAGTTTTTTCGATTTCTTGCTTTAAAATATTTCAATTTTTGATACTATATACTATGAACGTAGTAGTTATAGGTCATATTTGTATAGACAGAAATATCTCAGAAAATTCAATGTACATGTCTTCTGGAGGACCTGCAGTATTTATTCATAAAGTATATAATCAGCTTCCAAATGTGTTCTTTACTGCTATTTCTTCATACGGCAAAGATTTAAGTCAATATATTAAGAATATGCCCATTTATCCTGCTTTTGCAAATATTAATAAATCTTTGATTTATGAAAATAAATCAAAAAAAGGAATTAGAACTCAAAAGGCATTTAATAGGACATCTTCCCTACCTCCTAAGATTGATGGTAAAATGATTAAGATACTTAAAAAAGCAGATATAATATATATTGCCCCTCTTCTTCCTAACTTTTCATATTCTTATCTTAAAAAGATAAATAAACACTTAAAGAAATCTGCTCTTAGAATTATTCTTCCTCAAGGGTATTTTAGAGATTTTGATAAAAAAAATAATGTAATACCTAGGGACTTTAATGAGGAAAATGAAATCTTATCACTTGTTGATATTGTTATTGTATCTGAGGAGGATGAGAAAGATATGAAGAATAAGGCTAAAAAATGGATAGATGTTAACAATGGCTTAATATGTATTATTACTCTTGGAGAAAAAGGAGCAATAATTATGGATAAAAAACAGAATATTATTATTCCAACAAAGCCTGTTTTAAAAGAAAATATCATTGATTCTGTTGGCTCTGGAGATATCTTCAGTGCTGCTTTTGGGTATAAATATGTGAAAACCAATAATGTTAGAAAGTCCTGCAGATATGCAAATAATATAGCTTACAAGTGTTTGTTTTTTGCTTCAAATGATATTAGATTTTAGGAGAGATTTTTCTTTTTTCAATTTTCTTTAATGAATACATTGTGCGTTTATGAAGGTTGATGTTTTTAATTCTTGCAAATCTTAAAATAGCTACTAATATATCCCCAAGTTCATCTTCATGCGCTTCATCTTTTTGAGCTGCAATATTAGTTTTTTTCCTTCCATGTTTTGCTAAATATGCTCTTGCCATCTCCCCTATTTCTTCAACAAGACCTAAAATTAGCATAGAACCATATTCTTCAGTATATTTAACATCTTTATCTATTAAATCAAGCTTTCTAAAATATTCTCCAAATGGTGTTGAATAGCTTTGTTTTTTTTGTTTGCTTTTCATATTATTTATGTATTATAATAAAGTATTAGTAATTATACTTTAAAATAATATGGAAAACAAAAAAGGATTTGCGCCAATACTTGTTGTTGCTTTAGTTGTTGTTGTAATTGCAGGTGTTGCTGGATATATATTTATGAGCAATAAAGGAGGGTCTGCATTACCAAAAGTAAATATCCCTGGAGTAAAAACTGCATTGGACTCAAAATGTAAGTTTAATGATGCTGAACTTTGTAAATATATAAATAAAGGAATGGCTCAAGACATGAGTAAATTAAACTACACAATAAAAACAGCAAGCACTGATTCTGAAGGTAAAAAATCTAATAGTGAAATGAAAATGGATAATAAAGGAAACACCCAGATTGTATCAAGTGAAAAAGGAAAAGAGACTTCAAATATTATCGTTATGGGTAATGTTACATATATGAAAGACTTCACAGACAATAAATGGTTTAAGATGGAAAACGAAAGTGAAGATGGTCAAGAAATGGGAGATATGCCTAATATGGAATCTATAAAAGAAGAGTTTGAAAAACAGCAGGAGAATATAGAATACAAAAAGATTGGAAAAGAAGCATGCGGAACTCTTACATGCTTTAAATACCAAATAATAGATCCCACACTAACTGATACAACCCAATACATATATTTTGATGATAGAGAATATCTCATGAGAAAAATGAAGACTGAAGACCAAAGCGGATATTCATATGAAATGATATTTGAATATGGCCCAGTTACAATTACGGCACCTTCTCCTGTAAAAGAAATGCCATCTTATGATAGTGACGTTATGGATGGGTCTGTTAAAGGTGTACGTACTCCAGAGGGAAACATGCCAAGTGTTCAGCCATTTTTTGAGAGGGCTGAAGATGTACGTACTCCAGAGGGAAACATACCAAGTGAAGAGGAATTAAAACAATTAAAAAATTTAATGGCCGAATAAAATTAAGTTTGAGCCTGAAGTGGGAATCGAACCCACGCTCTAGCCCTTACCAAGAGCTTGTTTTGCCACTAAACTATTCAGGCATAATTTAATATATTTTAGCATTTTTTAACTGCAAAATAGCATACAATTGCAGCAGACACAATTACATTCAAAGACTTATTAATCCCCCACATTGGTATTTCAACAATGCTATCTACTAGTTTTAAAGTTTTAGGAATTATTCCATATGTTTCATTTCCTACAATAAGGGCGATTGGAAGATTGTAGTCTGCTTTTGTATATTTAACTGCCTCTTTACTTTGCTCAATTGCAATAACATTTAGATTTTTCTTTTTTTTCTTCCATTCCTTTTTTAGCTCAAGTATTGCGTGCTTTGTTTCCCTTTTATACTCCCACGCCACTACCTTATATGTCCCAATAGAGGCTTTTTTAATTCTTGAATTTGGAGGAACTTCAGTTTCTCCGCATAAATATATCTTTTCTACTCCAATGGCATCTGCTAACCTAAACAGCCCTCCAATATTATATGTGTCATATATATTTTCAAGAATAAGATAGATTGGGTTTCTTTTAATGTTTTTAAGTTTTTCTTTTACTTCTTTCTCTTCTACTTCTCTAAGCTGGTGTGCATTAAGTTTCATATGCTTATTATATCGAATTAATATTTAATTTCTTTAAAAATAACTGATTACTAGTAATTTATTTTATTAATAATCCTATAGCGATATGTTCAGTTAAATATCCGACACTAACTGATAACTTTTAATAACTTCGTTTGGTGTTTTTAAATCTAACGATAAGTGAACTCGTTTACTATGATAATACAACAAATATTCATTTACTTCTTTTTCTAGAATTGGTAATTCTTTCTTTGGATATTTACTCCAACCTAAACATTCTTTCCTTAAAGTTCTATTGAAAGACTCAATAAATGCTTGTTCATTTTTTCTGTATGGTCTGGCTATCCTAAATCTATCGGTATAAAGATAAACTTTTCTTTTGAAACGATCTTTAAACTCACTTCCTCCATCAGTTTGTAAAAGATCTGAATGATTAAATCGTGTCTTAAATGAAAAGTGCAAAAAATCTTCACCGTCTTTACTAGTTAATGACGGATACAGTTTAACAACTACTTCTTTGGAAAATATATCAATACCAGTAAAGGCAAATACTTGCCCAAAATTAACACTGTCCATCTGAATTACCTGTCGAGGGTAACTTGCTTTTGGAACAGGTCCTCTTACCTGATTTTTCTTCCACTTACTTCTTAGTTGATATTTTTCTCTTAAAACCTTGTAAATTGTTGTTACTCCTGGACTTGAGCCGTAACTTTGGGATAAATACTTTTTAATCTTTTGTCCGCAGCAATCTCTATTTTCTTCTCTCAGGCGATATATTCTTGCTTTCATAAGTCCATCTAGTTTTCTTTTCTTTCTTTGTCCCTTTTTGGCATTAACATAACTGTCGATAAATAATTCTACATTCCCTCCTAGCTTTTCAATCCTTTGTATCCAAATTCCAACTGTTTCTCGATGGATCGTTAATGCTTGGGCAATTGATATTTTAGGCGTGTTGTTTTTGTATAACTCCCACGCTAGAGCTATTTGTGTTAACTTGTTCATCTCAATATCATACATAATATTACTTGATATACTTCTGTCGGATATTTAAGTGGAATAAAACTTATAGTTGACATTAAATACGACTTATAGTATAATGCTAAGCTATATATGAAAAAACTCGCAACAATCTTAATATTGGCCTCTATTTGTCTATTTTGTACATTTAATACCTTTGCCCAATATGGTGAAGAGATAACTCCATCTCGTTCAATTCTTGTTGATAAAATGGTAGGTAAGGTTTCTGTAAATAAAGGCGGAGTGGATATTGAATATGTAGACAATTTATCTTCTTCTGATCCAAGGTTTAAACCAAGTGATGAAATTATGTTTAAAATAAGAATAAAAAATACTTCAAATGTTAAGTTTTCAAATGTAGAGTTTGAAGATTATGTTCCTTCTTATCTTGAACCTCTTGAAGGACCAGGGTCATATGATCAAAACACAGGCATTATTAGTTTTAATGCAGAAGACTTTGAAGTTGATGAAGAAAAAATATATTACATGAAAATGAAAATACTATCACAAGATAGATTGCCTTCTGACAAAGGACTATTTTGTTTCAAAAACAAAGCCCGTGCAGAAGCTGATAATGGAAACATTGCTGATGAAGACACAGCACAGCTTTGTGTTGAAAAACAAATTGGACAAGTTGCAGAAACTCCTTCAGCTGGACCTGAATTTAGTTTAGCTTTACTTGCACTTCAATCAGGAGCCCTTCTAGTAGGTCTTCAAATAAAAAAGAGAATATAACAATCTCAAATCATTTTACTTCCCTATAATATTATTTATATATGCATAATTTAATCTTATATTATCTCGTTTTAGGATAATGTGCATTACATGTGGATAATTTATAATATACTACTTGTGACAAAGACTATTATTGATTTCAGACCTATGATAAGGTATACTATAGGTTATATGAAACAAGCTCAAAAGTTAAAGAGTATTATGCATTTTTGTATCAGGTACTCATAATTTTTTGGGCTTTTTTTATATAAAAAAATATTTAAGCTTAAAGACTGGATTTTAAAAAAAATCCATTCCTTGGGCTTAAAAACCTCAAGAGATTTCCCTATCAAGGGGGTAAAGTAAGCATTTTACAGTCCCTTGATAACAAAGGGAAATATGACTTTTAAGGCGAAAGCTTAACAAAGTCAAAGTGATATCGAGTAATTATCTTAAATAGCTTAAGATAACAATTCATATCGCACTTTTACAATCAGGGTTCAGAAATAATTTACGATAACTAAGAGTGTAATGATAGTTATGGGTAGTAGATTTGGCAAGGACAAATTACTTGCGAACTAAAATGGAGATTAATAATAGTCTTCATCTTAGTTCGCAGGGGTTCTCCTAAAAACAAAAACAGGAGATGTTGTCCCTAAGCCAAATATGGCGTGCGAAAATCGGTAATAATCCGAAGACATACCCAATGATCCAAAAGGATGATTGGTAATCAATGGATGAAACCGGACTGGTATCTAACCAGAATAAAAATAGAGAGATTGCATTGTGCAATCGAACGCTTCCCACATATTTCGGGAAGATATGGATTCGTTTGGACTCAATATCTCTGGAGAGGAGATAGGGAGTATCTAAACACATCCTAGGACGCCTATGCATGGAATAGGAGGTCCGAATCAACTCTTAAGCAACAAAGCTTAAGACATGCCCGATCCCGGAGGGAAAGATCAGAGTGGCTGATCGAACGCCTTACTTCAAGTGGAAAATGAAGAAAGGAGTCCCACCTTTCCTAGGAATATCTGCTCATCTTGGGCAGAGAAACCCGAATGTAGTCATGCTTTTTTTAAAAAGCAGACAAGGTCGGAGCGAGTCACGCGCCGTTACGGAGTGATCCGAAATCATGATGGAGCCAACATCTTGCGAGTCTGACAGACCTGCAGGATGCCAGACCCGCATAAGGTCGAGGCTTCCAGGACTGATCACCTTAAATGATCCGGGGAGGTTGACATATCCTCGTTCGCACATAGCGAAAAGTCAACTAAAGGAAGGTTAAAAATGAAACACTACAGCATTATCGCTGTATTTGTTATGGCGATAATATTATCAGGATGTAACTGGTTCAAAGCCACGGAGGCTGAAGTCGCACCCTACCCTACAGCGTATCCGACGTACACCCCGGCGCCGACATATACGCCGTACCCCACCTATACTCTGGTGCCGACAGCGTATCCGACATACACTCCGTACCCCACGCCTACAACAGTTCCTCCAACAAGACAGATTGAGATTGAGAGAATCAAGTGTCCGTCAATTCCGCCGACGGCACTGCAAGTATTCTACTCAAATTACTGGGACGGTGAGTGTTCGGACCCATATCTCTTTGTATGGGACGGATTCTGGGCATATCAGCCCTTCTTACCAAGTCCAGGGGAAAGAGAGGCTTTCAAGGTTTACAACGTAGTAGTCCCGTCTGGCAACTATCAAGTAGTTGGACCTGAAACGATTACATATGTTGATCGCAACAGATCTGGCTGCAAAGAAACGTGCACCGAGATAATCAAAGGAAGTGGAGGATCCTTTAAGCTACTGGCGAATGATGGTGGTGACGTCTGGTTGACAGTAGTCAATATCAGACCGACTCAGGCAAACGGAGCAAGCTATACATTACTTAACTCTGTTGCTACGACAAGCACCGTTCCCGAGTCTCAAGGCGAACCAGTTCAAGAAAACGTCGTTGCTTCTTTCGAAGAATCAATAACGCTCCAGCCGGGAACATACGAATTCACAGGTACCTGCCAGGCGTGGCAAGATACAAAGTGCAAAGGAGCACAATTTGACAAAGGAATGCAAATACCGTTGAACGAAACGGTATTTCTTGAAGCATGTCCAAACAACGAAGTTTGGATCTTTGTCCGCTGCCCATCTCGGCAACCGGACTATGAGTTTACAAAGAAGTAAGCTCTCGAAAACCAAAGATCTACAATGATGTAGATCTTCACCCGCCTTAAAGGCAATTCCACAATGACGTGGATATGCCTGATGGGCTTCTGAACTCTGTTTTTGGGTGATTATTATTTTGGCAAGCTTCTGCTTGCACGTCTTCCAAGACGTTAAAACAATTTAATAATCACCCTCCACCCTATGTAAATAAAAGATATATTGTTTACAGAGATTGGAGGAATAAATTATGAAAAAATCAGAGAATCAACCATTTGTATCAATTGTTATGCCAGTATATAATGCTGGTCTATTTTTGGCGTGTTCAATTGAAAGCATACTTAAACAAACTTATTCTAACTATGAACTTGTGATTGTTGATGATGTTTCAACTGATAACTCATGGGAAATTATTCAATCATATCAAAAACAACATCCAGATAAAATTCGAGCAATAAGACTTAAAGAAAATACTAATGCTGCGGGAAACGGAGGAGTAAATGCAGTATATCAATCTCTTAAAGGTGAATTTGTTGCACGAATGGATGCAGATGATATTGCCCATCAAGAAAGAATTAAAGAACAAGTTAAATACCTAGTAAATCATCCCGATACTATACTTGTTGGAACACAGGGAATTACTATTGATGCAAAAGGAAATATTACTGGAAAGAAAACAGAGCCAGTTAAACATAATGATATTTATAAAGAATTTTTTGTATTCCATCCTATTCTCCACCCTTCTGTTATGATCCGCAAATCATTAGTTCCACAAAAAACATACTTATATGAAAATAAATATGGAATTAATGATGATTACTATACTTTTTTTAAATTTCTACAATACGGTAAATTCTATAATCTACCAAAACCATATCTATATTACAGAATCCATGGTAAGAATTTTTCTTTGCAAAATCCAAAGCAAAAATTTATTAATTCAATAAAAATTCGAGTTCTTGCCATTACTGAATTTCATTATATTCCATCTGTTAAAAGTATTATTTTAATGGCTTTTCAGATCCCTATTGTACTTTTGCTTCCAGAGTCATGGATACTGCCAGTATATTACTTTGCAAAAGGAATCACAAGGCCTAAGTTTTCATGGAAGAAAAAAATAGCACTACAACTTGACAAACTAAAACAACAGTCGTATAATTCGAAATTGAAAGTCATTAAAAATTTTTATCATTCATATGAACAATCCAAATAATCCTGAAACAAGGAAAATATCTCGAAGGGAAATGTTAGGAACTACAGGGGTTACCGCTATCGGTTTATGTCTATTAGCTACAGGTTGTAAGCCTGATATTCCAAAAGTATCTGCTCCAGAAGCTAGTGCTGCAGAACCACAAAAATATCCTCTTTCTGGTGAAAGATATCTTGGATATACTGCAGATCGCGTTGTAGATAATAAATATAGTGCTGTATGGGGTGGAGATAATGGAAAATGGCTTCATCAACCAAACTTGCCATCAGCAGAAGAACGAAAAGATCATTCTGTTCCAATTAAACTTGTACCAGAAAGATGGTATAAAATGTGTGGTCCAGAATGCCAAATTCACTGGGACCCACAACATAATGGAAATGCCGACCACAATCCTATTGTAGTTGATCGAGAAAATGTAATTTTTTATGCCAAAGCTCCTGCAAACCCTCCACAAGGCAAAGACCAAACAATATGGGCTATGGTACACTGCAGAGAAAGTGAAGCTGGAGGATTTAGTATACAAGAAATTGATCAACCAAACTTAAGTGAATTTAGAGCTGACGATCAAGGATCAGTAATTAAATTGTATCCAACCAAAACAGAATAATTTGTTACTTAAACATAAAAATCCCGTTTTACAAGAAGCGGGATTTTTTATATATAAATAGATTTTATGTACAATAAGAATACGGTGGAAATAAATAGTAAAAAAAGGTCTTTTCTTTCCTTTTGGCCAATATTTACAATTATTCTTATTGAGTGTATTCTTTTTCTTGTAAATTATAAGGCTGGTACTTTTTTAGTAGGCTGGGATAATTTATTTCCAGAGTTTAATTTTTCTTTAAATTTCAAACGTGATATATTTGCTATTTGGCAACAGTACAGAGGGCTTGGCCTTATTGACGGAATGTCACATGCCGCAAACCTTGTTCATGATATTCAGCGATGGATTCTGTCGTTATTTTTACCTCTTAATTTAATAAGGTGGGTGTATGTTTTTCTTATGCATTGTCTTGGCGGTATTGGAATGTATATTTTAATCTTTAAATTGTTACTTGCAAAATCTGAAAATAAAAGATTTACTAAAGTTCTTGCACTTTTTGGAGCTTTATTTTATCAATATAATTTTGGAGTTATTCAGCAATTTTTTCTTCCATTTGAAGTATTTATTATTCATTTTGCATTTTTACCATGGCTTATATTTTTTACTCTTTCATTTATAAAATCAGGAAAAAAATCTAGTCTTATTGGATTTGCATTTTTTTCATTATTTAGCGTCTCTCAAGCTCATGTTCCTTCATTATTTATTGTCTATGCGTTTTCCTTATTTCTAATAATAATAACTGCTTTTATTTTTTCTCAAAAAAAACAAATAAAAAGAATTGTTCTTATTATTCTAATTGCCTTCTCTATCAACGCATATTGGGGATTGCCATTTATATACTCAACCTTAACAAATGCATCAACCATCACTCAATCAAAAAACTTCCAGATGGCAACTAACGATATCTTTTATCGGAACCATAAATATGGAGACTTCCAAAGTGTTAGCTTTATGAAGGGTCTAACTCTTGGATACCAATATCTTAATGTAAAAACAGGCCAGCAAAATCATCATATGATGCAACCATGGCTTAATCATATTCAAGCTCCTCTTTTTTACATCCCTGCTTGGATTTTTTTCTTAGGAACCATTATTGGACTTGCTTTATCTATAAGAAAAAGACAGCGAGTTTTTTTACCATTTGCTGTTTTGTTTCTTTTATCATTTTTCATGATGGGAACAGCAATCCCCTTTATCGGCTCAATATCTTTTTTTCTTCGTAATCATATTCCTCTTTTCCATACTATTTTCCGTTTTACTTTTACAAAATTTTCAATTATATATGCATTGTCATACACAATTATGCTTGTTGCTGGAATCAACTATGTTAGTAAATACATGCATCAAAAACAAAAAAATATTTTGTTTTTTTGCTTTAGTATTTTAATAATATTAGCCTATACTCTACCTTCATTTAAGGGTAATTTCTTTTATGAAAACCTTGCAAGTTCAATTCCTTCAGATTATTTTCAAACTTTTAATTTTTTTAAAAATCAAAGTGAAAATAAACGTATTGTATATCTACCAGTTCCATGGTATTGGGCGTGGCTACAACCAAATTGGGGCACAATTGGATCAGGATTTGTCTGGTATGGAATACCTCAACCCTTAACTGATATTGCTTTTACTCCCTGGAGTGACAAAAATGAAAACTTTTATTGGGAACTTGATCAGGCTGTTTTCTCTGAAAATCCTGAACTTTTATATTCAACGCTTAAAAAACATGATATTAACTGGATATATCTTGATGAAAATATCAAACATACACAAGCTCCAAAAATGAGCTATCACAGATATGAAAAACTTATTGAGGAAATTCCACAAATAAAACTGGAGGCTTCATTTGGAAAAATTCTTATCTATCGTGTTGAAACCGAACGCTTAAATGATTTTATTGGAATTAAATTAGATGCGCCTACAATTGGACCTTCATATAGTTACGACAATTATGATGCTGCATATCTTG
>CAZHJA010000021.1:0-13751 GCA_964532865.1 uncultured Gammaproteobacteria bacterium | reverse complement strand
ACAGAAAGCTTAATTCTTAGAGCAAGAAAGGCATTTATTAAGGTTTTTAAATACTATGAAAACAGGGCATTTTAGATTAAAAAGCAAATTAAATGAAGTTTTTTTTATTAAGCCTAATGATTTGGGCAATAAAACTCTTACTAGATTTTTTAAATCTTCAACTTCATTTTTAAAAACAATGCCTTTTATTATTGTTATTCCTCTTTCTTTTTTTTCAGCACTTATACTATATGTAATATTTGGAAAATTAATTGTGAAAGCAGTGTCACTTCTCCAATATGGATTTTAAAGATATTATTGCAGGTTTTCTTACATCTTTAATTATTGTTTTTAAAAGGTACTTTCAGCTTATTTTTATCCCTTATAAAACAATGAGGAAAATAAGCAAGGAGAAAGATTATGTTCAAATATTTATTATCTTAACACTTATTTTTATTTATTTTAGGTTTTCAGAAATTGTAAAATATGGAAGATTTTCTTCAATTCCATTATTTTCAATATTTTTAATTCAGCTTATCTTTACCTGCTTTTTCTTTTTTTTCTTATCAAGTTTTTTTACAAAAAATCTTAAATTTAAAGCATTTCTTTTTACATTTACATATAGCCTTTTCCCAACATACCTATGGTTTCTATTAAATTCATGGTTGTATATTATTCTTCCTCCACCAAGAACAATGTCATTTTTAGGAAAAGGATTTAGTATTTTTTTTATTGCTTTTTCAATAAGTATATTAGTCTGGAGAGTAATTCTTTTTTACTTGGCAGTTAGATTTTCATCAAAGCTTAGCTTTTACAAAATTACATTTATGATGATTGCATATTTGTTTTTAATTATTCCATATTCTTACGCTTTATATTATTTTAAATTATTTAAAATCCCATTTTTATGAAATCATTAAACTATTTTAACAATACTTGGCTTGATGAAAAGAATCTTAAAATATCAGCACTTGATCTTTCTGTAATGCGTGGATTTGGCATTTTTGATTATTTAAGAACATATGATAATAAGCCCTTCAGACTTAATGATCATATTGACAGATTTTTTAATTCAGCTTATGTACTTGGAATTAAAATAAGACTAACGAAGTCTCAATTAAAAAGCATTGTATTAAAAGGAATTAAAAAGAATAATTTTAAAGAAACAAATATTCGTATTGTCGCGTCTGGGGGAGTTAGTGAAGATATAATAACTCCAGGTAATCCGACAATTATGGTGTTATTTTCTTTAGCTTTAAAATATCCAAAACAACATTACTTAAAAGGAGTAAAAGTAATAACTTATCTTCATAAAAGAGAATTTGCTAATACAAAATCCTTAAATTATTTAACTGGCGTAATGGCTATTCAGCAAGCTAAGCGTAAAAATGCAATTGAAGCTATATATATTGATGATAAAAAAAGAATTTATGAAGGAACTACAAGTAATTTTTTTATTGTTATTAAAAATAAAGTTATTACACCAAAAAAAGACATATTATCTGGTGTTACAAGACAAGTAGTTTTAGAGATAATAAGAAAATTAAAAATACGAATCATTGAAAAAAGCATTTGTTTTAATGATTTAAAACAATCAGATGAAGCTTTTTTAACATCTACAAATAAAGAGATTATGCCTGTTGTAAAAGTAAATAATTTAGTAATAGGAAATGGAAAGGCAGGAAGTATTACAAAAAAGATAATGGATGAGTTTAAAATACTTACTAAAAGTACATAGTATTTTTTTTATATCTTCTTCTAATAATATTTTATATAAATGATTTATTAATATCTTTCGACTACAATATTAATGGGGATTACTGATTATAAAACTGCAAAAGACAGAAGAGATTTTATTAAAAAAAAACTAAACACAAACCTTTCAGATATTAAAAAGGCTTTTATTGATAATGAAAAACATGTTCATTGCGAAAATCTTCTTGGTGGTATTTCTATTCCTTTAGGAGTTGCAGGACCAATAGATATTAAAGGAAATCATGCAAAGAGGAAATATTTTATTCCTCTTGCAACAACAGAAGGAGCACTTGTTGCATCTGTCCAAAGAGGAACAAAGGCAATTTCTTTATCAAAAGGCTGTCAAGTATGTGCTTTGAGAGTTGGAATAACACGCGGACCTGTTTTTTTTATTAAATCTCTTAATCAAAAGCATAGATTTATTAAATGGCTTGAAAGTAATAGAGCAATGCTTGCAAAAAAAGCAGAAAGCTCGTCAAATCATTTGAAAGTAATTAAAATTGAAAATACAAGCTGTGGAAACTATATTTATCTTCGTATATATTATGATACTTCTGACGCTATGGGTATGAATATGGCAACTATTGCTACACAAGAAATTATAAATATAATTGAGAAAAAGGCAAAGATAAAATGTATTTCTATTGCAGGCAACTATGACATTGATAAGAAACCTGCGTGGCTTAATGTAATAAATAAAAGAGGCTTTAGTGTTGAGGCTGAAGCTGTAATAAAAAAAGATATTGTAAAAAAAGTATTAAAAACAACTGCAAAAGATGTGTATAACGTGTGGATAAGTAAGTGTATGATAGGATCCGCAATAAGCGGGTCATTGGGTTTTAATGCTCATTATGCAAATATATGTGCAGCTTTATTTGTTGCAACAGGACAAGATATTGCTCATGTTGTTGAAGGAAGTTTGGGAATAACAACAGTAAATATTTTAGATAATAATGATTTATATATCTCAGTAAGCCTTCCATCTGTATTATTGGGAATTATTGGTGGAGGAACAAAATTAAAAACCCAAAGAGAGGCATTATCAATTATTAAAGTTAAATCATCAATTGAACTTGCAGAAGTATTGGCAGGTGCGGTACTTGCAGGAGAACTTTCTCTTTTAGCTTCTTTAGCAGAAGGGTCATTAGCAAGAATTCATGAGAAATTAGGAAGATAAATATGTCAGGAATTGTATCATACGGCTATTATATCCCCTCCTTTAGAATAACAATAAAGGAGATTGCAGATATGTGGAATAAAAAGGCCTTATCTATTCAAAAATCATTAAATATGCATGAGAAGGCAGTTTCTGGAATAGACGAAGACTCTTTAACAATGGCATATGAGTCAGCGTGTCATGCCCTTTTAGATGTGAAGATAAAAAGAAGTAAGATAAAGGCATTATTTTTTGGTACAGAATCCCCCTCATATGCTGTAAATCCTTCTTCAACAATATTAGGTGATTTATTGGGCCTGGATAATAATTATTTAGCATATGATACTCAATTTGCATGCAAGGCAGCAACAGGCGCAATAATATCATCCATTGGCTTATTAAAATCAAACATGGCAGAATATGTATTAGTTTGTGCTTCTGATAAAGCAACAGCAAAACCTCATGATGCTTTAGAATATACTGCGGCTTCAGGTTCAGTAACACTTCTTTTAGGGAAAACCGATATTATTCTTGAAATTGTTGATTTTGAATCGTTTTCAACAGATACTCCTGACTTTTGGAGAAGGGAAGGGATTCGTTATCCTTCTCATGGTGGAAGATTTACTGGAAAACCATCATACTTTTATCATATTGAGAAATCTACCCAAAGCTTATTGAAAAAACAAAAATTACATCCTGAAGATTTTAAACATGCAGTATTTCATATGCCAAATGGAAAATATCCTATTCAAATTGCACAAAGTTTAGGTTTTAAGAAATCACAAATAGAAAAATCATTAATTGTTTCATATCTAGGTAATTCATATACCGCCTCATCTTTAATGGGACTCATGTCTGTGCTTGAAACAGCATGTGAAGGAGACTTGATATTCTTAGCCTCATATGGCTCTGGAGCAGGATCTGATGCATTTGTTCTTAAAGTAACAAAGAATTTAAAAAAAAGAAGAAAAGATTTTAAATCAAAATTAAAAGATAAAAAATATATTAATTACACAACATATTTAAAATATATGAATGCTGTATGAATTCAATAATAGGTTATTATACAACTTGTTTTGGAGAGTTATGGGATAAGTCGCTTTTTGATTTAGTAAAAGAGTCAATACAAGGAGTGTTTAAGAGTGCATGTATAGAAAAAAGACAGATTGATGCAGTATTTTTTGGAAATATGCTAGCAGGCATTCTTGAAAATAATCTTCACAGCTCATCTAAAATTGCTGAAATATTAAAAGTAAATATTCCTGTATTTCGAGTTGAATCTGCATGTGCATCAGGCAGTATTGCATTTCACCTGGCAAATCAATATCTTAATTCAAAATCAGGAAAAACAGTTCTTGTAATAGGTGCAGAAAAAATGACTGATTATCCAGTGCAGGAAATCACAAATGCATTACTTGGAGCATTATCTGGAGAAGAGCAGGCAGCTGGATTAACATTTCCCGGAGCTTATGCGATGATGGCAAAAGCATATATGAAGAAATATGGTTATGGAGAAAAAAGCTTAGCTTATGTTTCATTTAAAAATCATTTTCATGGGAGCTTAAATAAACAGGCTCATTTTCAAAAAAAAGTAACAATAAGAAATATATTAGAAAGCCCATATATTGCAGACCCTTTAAAAATATTTGATTGTTCTCCAATTTCTGATGGAGCTTGTTCTCTTATTCTTACGTCAGATAAAAGCCTTATTAAAAAAGCAAAACATTCAGTTTCTGTGCTTTCCTGTGAAACAGCAACAGATACAATTTCCTTAAAAAAAAGAAAAAAAATATATGAACTTGAGTCAACAAAAATTGCGGCAGACAAAGCTTTTAAAAAAGCCAAATTAAAAAGAAAAGATATTAATGTTGCAGAGGTTCATGACTGCTTTAGTATTGCAGAAATACTCGCAATGGAGGATCTTGGATTTTGGAAAAAAGGGAAAGGTGGAAAATTAATAACTTATGGTTTAACAATGCTTGGGTCAAATTCAAAGCCTATTGTAAACACATCAGGAGGTTTGAAATCTGCAGGTCATCCAGTTGGGGCAACTGGAGTAAAACAAATAGGAGAAATATTTTTACAGCTTACAAATCAGGCACAAAATAGGCAGGTAAAAAACTTAAAGTATGGATTAGCTCATAATATTGGAGGATCTGGAGGAACAGCAGTAGTTACTATTTTAGGAAAAAAGTCATGATAAGTCCTATAAAGCTTTGGAGAAGACAAAAAGAAATTAAAGACAAATTAGGAAAAAAAGGAAAAATATTAACATGGACAGTTATTCACATATCCCCAACAGCGTTTATAAAACAGGTACCATATTGTGTTATTTTAGTTGAGTTTGAAAATGGAAATCAAGCAGTTGGGCAGCTTGTCAATTATGAAAAAAAAGATATGAGAATTGGAAAAAGAGTAATTGGTATATTAAGAAAATTAAAAGAAGTGGGAAAAGAAGATGTTATTATATATGGATTAAAATTTAAGCTAATATGAAAAAAATATCATATTTTGCACCAGCAAAAGTAATTATCTCAGGAGAACACTCAGTTGTTTATGGAAAACCAGCTCTTGTTTGTGCTTTAGATTTAGAACTTAAATTTTCTGTTTGGGAAAGTAATATAACTTCAAAAGATAAAAACACTTTGATTATTTCAAAAATTGTTAAAAAGTACTTAAAGGAAAATAACATAAAGTTTAATAATAAATCTTTTTTATATAAGGTTAAATCAAATATTCCAATAGGAAGAGGATTGGGGTCATCTGCCGCTTTTTCTGTTGCTGCGGTTGCTTCGTTTCTTGAGTTTTTTACCAATAAAAACTATGAGAATAAAAAAGAGATTATTAATAATTTAGCGTATTTGGCTGAAAAACATTTTCATAAAGACCCTTCAGGCGTTGACAACAGCATTTCTTGTTTTGGAGGCTTATTGTATTATAGAAAAGAATTTGAATTTCTAAAAAATATTTCAGAGCTTAATTTTAAGTTTCCAAAAAAGATTGAAGCAAAGCTTTATCTTATTGATTCAGGAGCTCCAAAAGAAAAAACTGTAGATATGGTTGAAAATGTACGTAAGCTGTATTGTAAAGATATAGAAAAAATAGAAGATTTATTAAATAAAGCTGAAAAAATAACAAAGAGAATTCTTATTTCAATCTTAAAACAAGACATTGATTTTCTCAAAAAAAATATATTAGAAAATCAGATAATACTTGAAGACCTTGGAGTTGTTTCAGATAAAACTAAAAGATTATTAAAAAGCTTAAAAAGTTTTGGAATAGGAAAAATAACTGGAGCTGGAGGAAAGAAAAAGGGCTCGGGTTTTATATTATTTTTAAGTGAAAATAATAAAGCCTTGGAAAAATACTTAGCAAAAAACAATATTTGTTATTATAATTTTAAACAAGACTTTAAGGGTTTAAGAAAGGAATAATTTATGAAAATAAAAGTATCCGCACCAGGAAAATTAATGCTTTTTGGAGAACATGCAGTAGTTTATGGTCATCCTTGTATAGTTACGGCAGTTGATAAAAGGCTTTATTTAAAAGCAGAGATAATTGAAGATATTGAAGACAGGATAATTGCTCCACAGGTTAAAGAAAGCAGATTTGTTTTAGAGTCAATTGCATGTTTTAAAGACAGATTTAATATTAAAAAAAATGTAAAAATTAAAACAAATGGAGATTTTTCCCATAGGGTAGGGCTTGGTTCTTCATCTGCTGTTACTGTTGCAACATTTAAAGCATTAAGTAAATTATTTAAAAAAGATCTTTCATTAAGAGAAATATTTGATTTAAGCTATTACGTAAATATTAAAATTCAGGGGTTGGGGTCAGGATTTGATATTGCAGCTGCAACATTTGGAAAAACAATATATTTTGAAAAAGCAGGTAAAACAATTCAGCCTTTAAATACAAAACCATTTTCTCTTGCTGTAGGGTATTCAAAGCTCAAAGCAGATACTCCATTTTATGTAAGAAAAGTAGCAGAAGCTTTTAAATCAAGAAAAAAAGAAATGCATAATATTTTTGCAGATATTACAAAGATTGTAAACAAGGCAAGAAAAAGCATTGAAGAGGCAAATTATAATCAGTTGGGAGAGCTTATGAATAAAAACCATGCTTTACTGCAAAAACTTGGAGTAAGTATCCCAAGACTTGATAAAATGATTGAGTTTTCACTTAAAAAAGGGGCATTAGGAGCAAAATTATCAGGAGCTGGGGGTGGAGACTGCATGATTGCATTAGTTAGTCCAAACAAGCGCTTAGATGTTGAAAATGCAATTGAAAAAGCAGGAGGAGAAGTAATTAGAGTAAAAAATAATACACAAGGAGTTAGGATTGAAAGCATTGAGAAATAAGAATAAAAAAATAAGAACAAAGAAATAATTAAAAAATTATTAAATAACAGTTTTTATGAAAGTTACTGCTCATGCTAATATAAATATTGCTCTTATTAAATACTGGGGAAAAAGAGATGAGAAATTGATTTTGCCATATAATTCTTCTTTGTCTTTAACTTTAGCAGATTATGGAACTACTACAACTATTGAATTTGATAAAAAGTATAAAAAAGATGAATTTGTTTTAGATGGGAAGAGGTATTTAGAAGGAGATGAATATGATAGAGTAGTTGGTCAATTGGATTTGATAAGAAAGCAGGCTAAATTTAAAAGTAAAGCTAAAATAGTTTCTATAAATAAAGTTGAGACTACAGCAGGACTGGCTTCTTCTGCTTCTGGAGCTGCAGCATTGACAACCTCAGCTTCTAAAGCTGCAGGTTTAAACTTATCAAGTAAAAACTTATCAATTATAGCTCGCCAAGGTTCTGGATCCTCTACTCGAAGCATTTTGGGTGGGTTTGTAGAGTGGACTAAGGGAGTTAAAAAAGACGGTAATGATAGTTTTGCCAAACAGTGGTTTGATGAAAATTATTGGCCACAGTTAAGAGTATTAGCTGTAGTAGTTAGTTTTTTTGAAAAAAAGATTAAAAGTCGAGTTGGTATGAAACAAACAGTAGCAACCTGTCCTTATTATGAATGCTGGTTAAAAACTATACATCAGGATTTGGTTGAAATTAAAAAAGCCATTAAAGCTAAGGATTTTGTCAAAATGGGAGAAATCAGTGAACATAACTTTTTGAAATTACATGCTTTGATGATGACTACTAAGCCGCCAATAATCTATTGGCTGCCAAAATCAGTTGAACTGATTCATCTTGTGCAAGCATGGAGAGATGAAGGTTTGTCTGTTTATCTAACCATGGATGCAGGACCCCAAGTAAAAATTTTATGTCTTCAAAAAGATGTAAAAAAAATTCAAGCCAGATTAAAAAAGATTTCTGGAATTCGTAAAATAATTGAACTTAAGCTAGGCAAAGGAGTGGAGTATTTAGATAAACATTTGTTTTAAAATAACCTGTGTTTGTAAATAAACCTTCAAAAGGAGCAAGATTAATTAAAAATTAGCCTTTTTAAATTAAATAGTATTAATCGTTAATACTTGGAATTGTAAATTGAAAAAATCCTTCATCTTCAAAAATATGAAGAATATCTACAGTTAATACTCTGAAAACTACTAGAACGAAAATAAGTACAATTATTCCAATAACAGCATTCATTATTTTCTGTTGAGCTTTTGTTAATTTTTCCTTATCTCCAGATGATATAATCCAATCTAGAGCTCCCCACATAAGATAAAGAAGCATAAGTATTCCAGCGGTAAACATAAAAATCTTTATCCCCAAACCAATAAATCCTGCTATTGCATCTTGAGGATTACTTGGAATAGAATCGACAGGTGGAGTTATTATTCCAATTAAATCATCTACGTCATTTGCCATTAATTTCATAAAATTGATTTATTAATTATAACTCCAATAAGTTTAACAATTGCAAAACTTAATACAACAATAAATAATCCCACAATAGCATAAGTAAAATATTCCTTTGCTTTTTTTAAGTTTTCAGGATTATCTCCAGCTTTTATCCAATTAAGACCTCCTAAAACAAGCATAAATAAACATGCAATTCCAGCTCCAACCATTAGAATTGGCATGATTAAATTTATGATAGAACCAATAGATTCAAATCTGGCTGGAACAAATGTATTTTCATTAATTTCAAAGACGGCATATACCATGCTTTTTTAAGCATATATCATAGAGCTTTTTAATTCAAGGCTAATCATATGTTATACTTCTTTTTAGTGTTTTATATATATCAAACATGACAAATAAATTTTTACCCAAACATGTTGCAATTATTCCTGATGGAAATCGAAGATGGGCTAAAGAAAGGCACTTTCCTGTATTTAAGGGTTATGCTAAAGGAAGCGATGTTATTTTTCAGATATCACAAAAGGCAAGAGAAATGGGTATAAAAACATTATCTGTTTGGGGATTTTCAACAGAAAACTGGACAAGGTCAAAAAGAGAAGTTAATTTACTTATGAAGGTATTTGAAAAGAGAATTGATAAGCAGTTAGATGAGGCAATGGAAGAAAAAGTAAGGATGCTGCATATTGGCAAAAAGACAAGAATTAATAGTGGTTTAAGGAAAAAGATAGAGAATGCTGAAAAACAGACAAAACATTTTAAAAACAATTACTTTGTATTTGCTCTTGATTATGGAGGAAGAGATGAGGTATTAAGAGCAATAAAGAAAATATTTAAAAAAAATAAGTCGCTTGATATTAATAAGTTAACAGAAGATGAGTTTAGTAAATATCTTGATACAAAAGACCTTCCTAATCCCAACCCAGATTTAGTTATTCGAACAAGCGGAGAAACTAGAACATCAGGATTTTTGATTTGGCAGGCAGCATATTCAGAATATATCTTTTGTAAAAAATATTTTCCTGATTTTAATAAACAGGATTTTGAAAAATGTATTTTAGAATATTCAAATCGCAAAAGAAGATTTGGAAAATGAGATAAGAAGTTTTTGATATACTAGTTATATATGTTTACGCCTTCATTTAATATTACAAATAAAATTCTTAAAAATATATCTAATATTGAAGCTGCTGAAGAAGTAATTAAACATTCTCTTCTTCTTCCTTTATGGGAAAAGCAGTTTAAAGAAGATGCAATTGTAAGATCAGTATTTCATGGTACACATATAGAAGGAAATAAACTTCATAAAGATGAAGCAAAAGACGTTCTTTTAGGCAAAGAGGTTATTGCTCGTCCAAGAGACATTCAGGAAGTTATTAATTATAGAAAAGTAATTGAATATATTGAGGATGAAGCTACAAGAAAGATTAATAAAATTACAGAACTTGTAGTAAAAAAACTCCATAAAATTATTATTAATAAGATATTAGATGATGAGGCAGGGAAATATAGAGTAAAACAAGTAGTTGTAAAAAATTCAAAAACAGGAGAAATAACATTTAGGCCTCCAAAACCTATTGAAGTTCCATTTCTTATGAGAGAGTTTCTATATTGGCTAAATAAGGATGATAATAATGAATCAATTCATCCAATATTAAAAGCAGGTATTGCACATCATGAGTTGGTACGCATACATCCTTTTATTGATGGAAATGGAAGAGTTGCACGTGTAATTTCAACCCTTATTCTTTTTCTTGGAGGTTATGATATTAGACGCTTTTTCTCATTAGAAGAATATTATGATAAAGATGCAGTTTCATACTATGAAAGTTTACAAAGGGCTTCATCAGGCGATTTAACAAATTGGCTTGAATATTTTACTTTTGCAACAGCTGCTGAATTTGAAAAAATAAAAAATAAAGTATTAAAATTGTCTAAAGATGTAAAATTAAAAGAGAAGTTTGGAGGAAAACAGATTTATTTGACAGAAAGGGAAATGAAAATAATTGAATATATTCAGGAAATTGGATATTTACAAAACAGGACATTTCCATCAATATTTCCTGATATCTCTGAAGATACTGTACTTAGAGATTTGCAGAATTTAATAAAAAAAGGATTAATAAAAAAAATTGGAAGTACAAAAGCGGCTCGATATGAAATAGTTTAAAAGCTATGGACCAAAAGTTTCTAGAGATGATGTATTTAGGATTTCTTTTGCCGGGTTTATTTTCTTTAACTCTTGTTGCAGAAGGCCTTTACAAAGTCTCAAAACATGAAGATGGTTTTTTTACTTTTGCACTCGGAACTCTTTTTCTAGTCGGATTAGGACTAGCTTATTTATTTTTAATTGGGAAATGAAATTTAATAAACTTTCCGTTTACTTTGAAAAAATTGAAAAAACTTCTTCAAGGTTAAAAATAACAGAATATTTATCAGAGCTTTTCAATAATCTTAGTCTTGAAGAAATTGAAAAAGCAAGTTATCTTCTTCAAGGAAGAGTTGCTCCATTATTTGAAAGAAAAGAATTTGGTATGGCTGAAAAAATGGTTATTAAAAGTGCGGTTCTTGCATTAAATCTAGACAAAAAGCTTTTTGAAAAGAATTACAAAAAAATTGGAGATATTGGAAAAACAGTTGAATATTTTAAAAAACAAATACAGTCTTTTGATGAAAAAGACTTATCAATATTAGATGTATATAGTGATTTGAGAAAATTAGCAATAGCAGGAGGAGAAGGTTCACAGGAAATAAAAATAAATATATTAGCAAATTTAATTCGGCAGCTTGATTCATTATCAGCAAGATATTTAATTCGTATTCCGCTTGGAGTAATTAGACTTGGATTTTCTGATATGACAGTACTTGACTCTTTTTCTTGGATGGTAAAAGGAGATAAAAGTTTTAAAACAGTAATTGAAAAAGCATATCATGTTTGTCCTGATTTAGGTTTAATTGGAAGAATCATAAAAGAAAAAGGAATAAAAGGCTTGCAAAGTATTAAGCCTTTAGTTTTTACTCCAATTATTATGATGAGAGCAGAAAGACTTTCTTCAGGGGAAGAAATTATTAAGCAAATAGGAAAATGTGCCATTGAACCAAAATATGATGGTTTTCGTTTGCAAGTTCATTTCAAAACAATAAATTCAAAAAAAGAAGTAAAATTATATTCAAGAAGCCTAGATGATGTTTCATATATGTATCCTGATATTTGTGAAGGCGTAAAGCAGGAATTAAATGTAAGTCAAGCAATTATTGAAGGAGAAGCAATAGGATTTAATAGAAATACAGGTAGTTTTTTACCATTTCAAGAAACAGTTCAAAGGAAAAGGAAATATGATATTGGTAAAAAAGCAAAAGAAATTCCGCTAAAGCTTTTTGTTTTTGAGCTTTTGTACTTAAATGGCAAAAGCTATCTAGATAATTCTTTTACTGAGCGAAGACAGGCATTAAGTAAAATAATAAAAGCAAGTGGAGATATCCATAAAGATACACTTATGCTTGCTCCAGAGGATGTTATTGATAATGGTAGAAAAATAGAATTATCATTTGATGATGCTGTAACAAAAGGGTTGGAAGGAATAATTGCTAAGAAATTAAATGGTACATATCAGCCAGGAGCAAGGGCATGGAACTGGATTAAGTTTAAAAGAAGTTATTCTTCAAAAATTGAAGATACTATTGATTGCTTGGTAATGGGATATGATTATGGAAAAGGAAAAAGAACTAAATTCGGAATTGGAGCATTTTTAGTTGGAGTATATGATAAAAAATCAGATTCATATTTAACTATTGCAAAAATTGGAACAGGATTAACTGATAAAGAATGGAGAGAATTAAAAAAGAAAACAGAAGAATTAAAATGTGAAAACAGGCCATCAGCTTATTGTGTTGATAAACAAATGAATGTCGATGTTTGGATAGATCCTTTGCTGATTGTTGAAATTAAGGCAGATGGAATAACAAGATCACCAACTCATACAGCTGGAAGAATTATGAAGAAAACAAAAACAGGCAAAGCATTAGAAGTTGATATCGCAGGATATGCGCTTCGTTTTCCACGCCTTGAGAGCTTTAGAGATGATAAAAGACCAGAAGAAGCAACTACATTAAGCGAACTTACAAAATTATATAAAAGACAAAGATAAATCATATTATGAAACATCATAAATATTATAAAAATAAATATATTCTGGCATTTGTAAAAATGGTTCTTATCTTAGCCTTTATTCATATTTTTGTATTATTTGTATATTTTTTGAAAACTGGCAGATTGGAAGTATTAAGCATCTTTAATATTCTTAGTTTCAATCTCCTTTTTCCAAATATTGTATTTTACAAAATAAACCCCGTATATTCTGTTTTATTTATTACTTTTATTTACTTTATAATTCTCAATCTTTTAAATAAGAAAAAATAGATATTTTTGTATAATATACTGTTCTTATGAAATTATTCTATTCAATAATAATTCCTACTTTAAATGAGGAGAAATACCTTCCATTATTATTAAGCGATCTTAATAAACAAAAGGAAAAGAATTTTGAAGTTATTATTGTTGACGGTAGCTCAATAGATAATACAAAGAAAGAAGCAGAGAAATTTAAAAAAGCCTTTCCCTTAAGTTTTTTTACTGTAAAAAGAAGAAATGTTTCTTTTCAAAAAGATTTTGGTTCAAAAAAAGCAAAAGGCAGTTATTTGATATTTTCTGATGCAGATTCAAGAATTGGAGACACTTTTATTAAAAAACTAAATAAAGAGGTTTCAAAAAGAAAATATTTAATATATCTTCCTGCCTTAAGTACAAAAGATTTATCTTATCAAGATAAAACAATGATAAAATTAGCAAATTTAATTATTGAAGCTTCTCAAATAAGCAAAACACCGGCTCCAACAGGAGGATTAATGATTTTTGAAAAAAACTTTTTTGAATTTATAGAGGGCTATACAATAGTCAAATCACAAGATAAAAAGAAAATGTTTCCAGAAGACAATGAGATATTGATAAAAGCTAAAAATTGTGGA
>CAZHJA010000020.1:8669-14724 GCA_964532865.1 uncultured Gammaproteobacteria bacterium | reverse complement strand
TCATATTTTCTGTATGAAGGTATTGTAATTAAGAGCTCTGTATCACTATTTTTTTCAGTTTTAACGGAAAAACCTAAGTTTGAAAGAATGCTTAATATTTTGCTTTTGTCAATTTTTACTCCTATTGATTTTTCAATATACTTTGTTGATATTGATACGGTTTTTAAGGAATGTTTTTTTGGATATATATCATACAATTTAGATGAAATTTGTGCATTTGCATATTTTTTTAAAAGTTCTACTCCATAAGCTAATGTAGATTCTACCCTTTCTTCATCAAGCCCTTTTTCAAAATATGTAGCTGCTATTGTTCTTTGTCCAGTAATCATAGATGTTTTTCTTATTTTTACCTTATTGTATGTTTGAACAAAAAATACAATATTTTTAGTTTTACTTGTAATGGAAGAATTTAATCCTCCCATAATTCCGCAAAGATCAATTATTTTACCGCTTTTGTCTTTAATAACAATATCTCCGCCTGGAAGAATAATTTCATTTCCATCTAAGGTAATTACTTTTTCTTGTTTCTTGCTTTCTCTCATAATCATTTCTTTATTTGTTATTTTGTCATAATCAAAAATATGAGTAGGTTGTCCAAGAGATATCATTAGATAATTTGATATATCAACGATATTGTTTATTGATTTAATATCACAAAGCTCAAGTCTTTTTTTGATTAATTCAGAAGAACTTTTTAGAGAAATGTCTGATAAGACTATTGCTGTGAATCTTGAACATAGATTATTGTTTTTAATTTGAATTGTTAATTTCTTATTTTGTTTATTTTGATTATTGTCAATTTTTTTAAACGTATATTTAGTTAAAGGATTAAACTTTAATTTTGCTTTTTTTCCAAACTGTGGAAGAATTGCGCAAGCTTCTTGTGCAATTCCAAAAACAGATGCAGTATCTATTTTGTTTGATGTAATTTCAATATCATATACATAGTCATTTCCTTTTTTTTCAATACGCTCTATTGAAGGTCCACAAAGTGACAGATATTTTTGAATTTCATAAGGGCTAGCATCAGTATCTAAATATTCAAGAAGCCAATTGTGTGTAATTTTTATATTCATATTATAAGTATTTAAAACTGCTCTAAAAATCTAATATCTGAGTCATAAAACATTCTTAAATCTGTTGTTTTTATTTCATCTTTCATCATAAAGCATCTTTCGGGTCCAAATCCAAATGCCCACCCTGAATATTTTTCAGGATCAATTCCTCCCATTTTTAATACATATGGATGAACCATTCCACAACCTCCTATTTCCAACCATCCGGATTTACATACTTTACATTTCTTTCCATTGACTATTCCTTTACCATTGCATATTCCACAGCTTACATCAATTTCAAAAGAAGGCTCGGTAAATCTGAAATTAAATGGTCTAAGTCTTATTTTTCTATTTTCTCCAAAGAATTCTTTTGCAAAATATTCTATTGTTCCTTTAAGATGTGTAATATTAATGTCTTTATCAATTACAAGTCCTTCAAATTGATGAAACATCGGAGTATGTATTGCGTCTAAATTTGGACGATATGTTTTTGCAATATTTATCATTCTAATTGGAGGTTTATTTATTCTTTTCATTTCTCTATTTTGGCCGGATGATGTATGAGGAGTAAGAAGCATTTTTCCATATTGTTTATTTTCTGGAAAGTCTATAAAAGCTGTTTCAAATTCATCTCTTGCAGGGTGGCCCTTTGGCATATTTAATGATTCAAAAGCAAAATATTCCCATTCAACTTCAGGATATGATACTCTTTTAAATCCAATATTTTCGAATATTTTTGTAATTTCCTCTATTGCAATTGTTGTTGGATGAAGACTTCCTTTTGGATATGTTTTTCCAGGAAGTGTTACATCAACAAATTCTTGTATATCTGTTTTTTGTACAAAATCATGTTTATTTTTCTTAATTTGTTCAGAAATATGATTTTTAAGAGTATTAATATCTTTTCCAAATGATTTCTTTTTTTGTTTATCTACTGATTTTATTTTTTTTAAAACTTTGTTTATGTACCCATTTCTTCCTAAATATGAGATATGAAGTTTATTAATACTATTTATTGTTTTCGCATTTGCTAATTCAAACTTGAATTTTAAATGAAGTTTTTTTATATCATCCATAATTATTTAATATATTACTTTATTTTTTCAACGATATTTTCGAAAACTTTTGGATGTTCAACTGCTATTTTTGCCAATATTTTTCTATCAAGGCTGATTTTATTGACTTTTAAAAGATGAATAAACATATTATATTTTAAACCCATATTTCTTACTGCTGCATTTAATCTAATAATCCAAAGTGTTTTAAATTGTCTTTTTTTAAGTTTTCTTCCTGCAAATGCGTATTCACCTGCATGAAGAGTTGCCTCTTTTGCTTTTTTAAATTGTTTATGTCTGCTCATCCAATATCCTTTTGCGCTTTTTAGGACTTTTTTATGTTTTCTTTTTGTTACAAATCCGCCTTTTACTCTAGTCATATGTTTATAAAAATATTAATACTTATAATTTACCTATCATTTTTTTTATCTTTTTTTTGTATTTGCCTTTTAATTTTCTCATTATTTTTTTGCCTCTTAAATTACTTTTAGATTTATTTGCCTTAAGATGTCTTGAATATGAGGCTCTATGTAAAACCTTGCCTGTTTTGGTTATTTTAAATCTTTTTGATACTGATTTTCTTGTTTTTTGTTTATTCATAAATATTATTTAATTTTACTTTTTCTTTGCTACAACTGCTCTTAAAACTCTTCCTTCCATTTTTGGAGTCTTTGAAATATTTATATCACCTAATTTTTTAATATAGTTGTTTAAAAGATCAAATGCCATATCTTTTTTCCCAAGTTCTCTTCCCTTTAATGTAAGGTTTAAGCGAACTTGATTTCCATCTTCTAAAAATTCTTTTGTTTTTTCAATAAATCTTTCTAAATCCGCCGAACCAATAAATAATGATAATTTAATATCCTTAACAGTGCTTCTTTTTATTCCTTTTTTTGCTTCTTTAAGTTTTTTTCCTTCTTGGTATAGGAATTTTTTAAAATCAATAATTTTTGCAACTGGTGGTTTTGCCTTTGGAGCTATAAGAACTAAATCTAACTCTTTTTCTTGTGCGATCCTTAAAGCTTCTTGTTTAGTAAATAATCCAACTTGTTTTCCGTTATCATCGATTACACGAAGGTTCTCTGCCCCAATGTTGTAATTGATTAAATAATATTTTTTTCTTTGCCTATTAGGTCTAAACCTTTTTCTCAATTTGTTCTTTTAATTTATTTATAAATTTATAAAAACTAATTAATCCTAAATCTTTTCCTTCTCTTGTTCTTACTGATATATTCATGATTTTTGTATTTATTTTACTTTTCAAAAAAGACTTATTTTCTTTCTCTCCAATTATAATCATATATGGAGTTTTTTGCAAGGTTGATGTCCTTATTTTTGAGCCCAATGTTTTATTTTCAGGCTTTACCTCCGATCGAATATCATTTTCTTTTAATAGTTTATGAACTTGTTGAGCATATTTAAAGAATTTCTCAGATATAGGTAATATGTCTACTTGAACTGGTGATAGCCATAATGGGAACGCGCCAGTGTAATGTTCAATCAAAATACCTAAAAATCTTTCAATCGCGCCATATATTGTGTGATGAATCATCACTGGTCTATATTTTTTGCTATCTTTGTCAGTATAAACAAGCTTAAATCTTTCTGGCATAGCAAAGTCAAGCTGAATAGTACCGCATTGCCATGACCGACCCAAAGCATCCTGAATATGAAAATCAATCTTTGGCCCGTAAAAAGCACCATCACCAGGGTTGAGTTTATAATCTCCCTTGATATCTTTTAATGCATTAGATAGTGCATTTTCAGCTGTTTGCCACATTTTAGCGCTTCCAATTGACTTTTTTGGCCTTGTTGATAATTCAAGGCGATAATCTAATTTAAATGTTTTATATATTTTATGTGCCAAATTTACAATTTTTATGACCTCATTTTTAATTTGTTTTTCCATGCAATAAATATGAGCATCATCCTGATGAAAAGATCTTACTCTAAATAAACCATTGAGAACGCCAGACAATTCATGTCTATGTACTAAGCCAATTTCTGCCATTCTTAAAGGTAGTTCTCGGTAACTATGTAGACTATTTTTATAAATTAAAATGCTACCAGGGCAATTCATTGGTTTAATAGCATAATCTTCTTTATTTACTTTTGTAAAATATATATTTTCTTTATAATGGTCCCAATGACCACTTTCCTTCCATAAATTTTTTCTTAACATAATAGGTGTCTTTATTTCTAGATAACCTTCTTGGTCGTGTTCCTTTTTCCAGTATTTAATTAACTCGTGCCAAATAATCATACCTTTAGGAAGGATAAAAGGAAAACCATGTGCTTCTTCATGCATTAAGAAGATTTCTAATTTTTTTCCTAGTTTTACATGGTTTCTTTTTTCTGCCTCTTTGATTAATTTTAAATAATTAACTATTTCATTTTTTGTTTCAAAACATGTTCCATAAATTCTAGTTAACATTTTATTTTTTTCATTTCCTTTCCAATATGCGCCAGCTATTGAAAGAAGTTTAAATTCTCCGATTTCTTTTGTGTTTTTTAAGTGAGGGCCCTTACAAAGATCTGTGAATTCTCCAAGTTTATATATCGATACTTTTCCTTTCTTTCCGAAATCATCTCTTTCTCCTTTTTCAATTTCTTTAATTATTTCTAGTTTGTACTTTTCATTTTTAAATAATTCTTTAGCTTGTTTTATACTAATCCATTTTTGAGTAAATAAAAGATTTTCTTTTTTTAAATCTTTCATTTTATTCTCAATTACTAAAAGGTCTTTTTCTGAAATTGAATTTTTAAATTCAAAATCATAATAAAAACCATTTTCAATTATAGGACCTATTGCTATTTTTACATTAGGATAAAGTTTTTTTACTACGCATGCCATTAAATGTGCGGTTGAATGACGCATCTTATTTAAATTATTTTTCATAATGTAGATTATACAATAAAATGTTTAGGTATATGGGTATTTTTTAAATTAAAAAAGTAAGAAATATATAAGTTTTTTATTATTTTAATATCCAGCTAGCTCTTTTATAATATTCAGTTTTATTAAACAAATTATTACTATCCCAAATTTTCTCAACACTTTGTTTTTTTAAATCACCGATAATTTGATCTTTTCCATTTGTACTTATATACACAGTGCCGTTTGGAGCAATTGTAAAATAAGATGTTCCAAGCTGAGTATTTGAACCAAAGTAAACTAAACAATTTTGATTTTTAAATAATGGTTTAACTTTCTTTTCTGCTTTATTAAAGTCTTTAAGAGAAATTTCATATTTTGTTTTAAATTTAATTGATGCATCTCTAATAGAAAAGAATTGAAAAACTTTCCATCTATAAACTGGATATTTTTTTATTAACTTTGCTATGTTTACAATATCATTTAAATTAATTTTACAAAGTACAGTATTTATTTTAACTTTTATTGGGCTTTTTTTTAGTAATTGGATAAGTTTTATGGTGTGAGCAAAATGTTTTTCAGGTCGTCCAACATTTTTTTGTATCTGTTTATTTGAACCATCAAGAGGTAATGTTAACCAATCCAAGTATTTTTCAAATTCCTTTAATCTTTTTTTGTTAAGTAATGAACCATTTGTTATCATCATGGTAATTATTCCTAAGGATTTGGCTTTTTTTATTAACTTTTCAATTCCAGGCCATAGTAATGGTTCTCCACCACTAAAAGATATCTTTCTAATTCCTGCATTTGCCAATTTTTTTAAAATCTTTTCTGCCTCAAAATAGCTCAAATTCATTTGTCCACCTACTTTAAAACAAAAATCGCATTTATAATTACATAATGATGTCATTAGCCAACATACGCTAACTACTGGTATTTTCCTTTTTTTTATTACTTTGTTCATCTGAGCATAATATCTATATAAATATTTTTTTACATCTTATGAAAGCTAATATTTTATTGTGACCGCTGGAGGACTTGAACCTCCGACCTTTACGATGTCAACG
>CAZHJA010000020.1:0-8569 GCA_964532865.1 uncultured Gammaproteobacteria bacterium | reverse complement strand
ATATTTTATTGTGACCGCTGGAGGACTTGAACCTCCGACCTTTACGATGTCAACGTAACGCTCTAGCCAACTGAGCTAAGCGGTCTTATTATACAATTTTACCAAACAATTTATTCTTTTTATACTCTTCTACTTTTATTTTTTTTATTTGTCCTTTGAGATTTTCTTTTGTTTTTACAAGAATTGGTACTTGATTATCAAGAAGTGCGTGTTGATAATTATCTGTTCTTTTATCTATAAATAATGCATTACATGAATAATTAATGAGTTTTTTTAAGAACTTATTGTATTTTTCTTCTCCAAGTTTTCTTAATATTTGCGATCTTTGTTTTTTTTGTAATTCAGAAGGCTCTTTAATCGTATTTTTCATAAAATATGCAGCAGTATTTTTTCTTGGTGAATATCTAAATACGTGAAATTTAGATATTTTTGATTTTTTTAAGAAATTATATGTATCTTTAAAGTCTTTATCTGTTTCACCAAGAAATCCTGTAATTATATCTGTTGCAATTAAAGCGCATGGATTTATCTTATAAATTATATTTATTTTCTTATTAATTTCGCAAGTTGTATAGTCTCGCTTCATGTATTTTAGTATTTTGTCTGATCCGCTTTGAATAGGTATATGAAAGAAATTGACGATTCTTTTTTTTGGATTGTATGTTTTATAAAAATCGATAAATCTTTGATTTATAGACCATGGGTGAATAGAACCAAAGCTAATTCTATTAATATCAGTTTTTTTAATAATTGTTTTTATCAAATCAATAAAATCCTGCTTGGTATCATATCCAAAGGCTTCTGTATTAATGGCAGTAAAGATAATTTCTTTTATGCCTTTTTTATTACTTTGTATGCTTTTGATAATGTTTGAAATAGTATATGATTTAGGCAGTCCTCTTAAGTAAGGAACAATGCAGTATGAGCAGAATCTATGGCATCCATCTTGGATTTTTACAAGCAATCTTCCAGAGTTCTTAAATTTACTATTATTAGGCACATTTAAGAAGTTTTTACAAAGTTTAGCACTATTATTAGCTTTTTGTTTTAAATGATTTAAAATTATTTTAGCAATATCTGATTTGTGATTGTTTGATATAGTAAGGGATATTGGGAGTTTGCTATTAAGGTTGAATTTTTTCCAATAAGTAGCAGCACAGCCTGTAATTATTATCTTAGTTTTAGGAAAGTCCTTTTTAAGCCTATATATTAGCTTTTTAGCCTCACGCTCTGCTTTGTAAGTAACTGCACATGTATTTATTATACATATATCAGGCCTTTTTAAATTAAGCTTAAAACCAAGTTTAATAAGTTCAGAATCAATGTATTCCCGTTCTGCCTCATTTACTCTACAACCAAAGCTAAAGCTTACAAATGTCTTTTTTTTCATACTATTTAAGTATATAATATATGAAATTATTACATTTATATTATATAGGATATAAATGTAAAGTATTTGACATACCTATAGGACTATGCTATAATATATTCAGATCCTAAGGTTTTTCGACATTGTTTGAAATGCTTTAGGGTTTTTTTTATGGGAAAAACTATTATAGTAATACTTATAACAATTCTATTTTTGAATATTGTTGTGCCGGTAAACGCAGAAAAAACTGCTGGTCACTCTGCCACTATGGCCTATAATTTTGGCGAATCTAATACTTATAATACTCTATTTCTCAAAAAACTAGTAATTAAACGAGTACTTGAAAGATATGATTCTGTTCTTGTTGAAAATGCAGATTCTTTTGTAAATACAGCTAATGATTATGATTTAGATTTTTATCTATTGCCTTCTATTGCAGGACTTGAATCTCAATTTGGTAAATTTATATGGCCCAATTCCCATAACCCTTTTGGATGGGGTGTTGGAAAAATTATGTTTGAAGACTGGGATCATGGGATTGATGTCGTAGGTAAGGGCTTAAGGGAAAACTATATAGATAAAGGTGCAAATTCAATAGAAGATATTGGATATATTTATGCCAATAAATCTGAAACATGGGCTGGACGTGTTAGGTATTTTATAAACGAGTTTAAAGAGGAAGAGGAAAAAATGGAGTTGATATTAAATAGCAATACAGTAAAATTGTAATCAATGTATAGCTATACAAAAACTGATCTTGCAAAAAATACATTTCAACTTGATATAAAAATACCAAAAGAGGATGTTGAGAAAGAGTATGATAAGTCATTTTCAAAACTTCAACAAGAGCTTACTGTAGAAGGATTTAGAAAAGGTAAGGCTCCAAAGGACATTGCAAAAAAACATATTAAAAAGGATAAAGTGTATCAAGATCTTGTTAATTCACTGCTTTCAAGAATTTATTCAGAGATTATTCAAAAAGAAGGATTAAAACCTGTTATAAATCCTAAGATTGATTTAACTAAAGCAAAAGAAAATGAGAATTGGGAAATTAAAATTACAGTAGCTGGGAAACCAAAGATAGATATTGGTGATTATAAAAAAGTTATAAAGAGTGTTAAGGCTGAACAAAAAAAGAATGATATTTGGACTCCTGGAAAGGATAAAGAAGCTAGTAAAGAAAAAGATGATGAGAAAAATAAACAAAGATTATTAAATGAGATTTTAAGCGCTCTTTTAAAATCTGTAAAAATTGAAATATCTGATTTAATATTAGAAGAGGAAATAAGCAGAAGATTAACAAAACTTGTTGATGACATTCAAAAGATTGGATTAACAACAGAAAGCTATCTTAAGTCTAAAAATCTAACAATGGAGTCTTTGAAAAAGCAATATGAAAAGGAAATTCTAGATACATATAAACTTGAATTTCTTCTTATGGAGATAGCTGATAAGGAAAATATTCAAGTTGATAAACAAGATTTAGAAAAAATGCTTGAAAATATTAAAGATGAAAAGGCAAGAAAAGCTGCAGAGCAAAATTCATATTTTTATGCAACAGTAATAAGGAAGCAAAAAACTCTTGATTCGCTATTAAGCTTATAGTATAATTCATTAAATGAATAAAAAACAAGTAGGCTATAAGCAAAAACAACAGAACCTTCCTGAGACTTTAAAAGAAACTAGTTCTTCATTAGATGGGAATCAAATTGACAGAAAACCTGCAAATATTATTGAGGCTTTTTTAGGAAAAAGTGCTCAAGAAAAAGCTCCTTATAAAAAAAGAAGAAAGGAAGGGAGTTTTTTTAGTTATCAGGAACACTATGAAGATGTAGTTGTAAAGGATGAGATTCAAAAACTAGCAGAACAAATTAGAGAAGAAATACAATTAATTAAAAAGGCCGATAAGACTTTGCTTAATCAAGTTAAAGATATTGAAAAGATAACAATAGATTCATTACCGGAAAAACCAGGAATTTATCATATTAGATTTCTTGAAACTGTTCTTGAAATGTTAAGGGCGTTAAGGCTAAAGGTAGGAGAATCTAAAACATGGCTTGATGCATTAAAATCAAAAAAAGCAAAAAGAGGTTCGGCATTTGTAGTAAAATCAAAGAAAAAAGGTACACAGTATTCTCTTTCTAGTGAATTGTCTTCAGCACGTTCAGTACAGTAATTTTATTCAAGCATTTTTAAAAATACATTTACTCCATGTTGCCAGCTGCCGTTTGAAGACGGAGTATATCTTGCCATAATTTGCGATGCTGTAACCATTCCTTTATCAAGGTAGTATTTTTTTAATCCTTTTGCTACTGTTTCAATACCTTCTTCATATGACTCAAAGCGAGTAACAGTATTTCCATATATTCCCCACCCCCAGCAGTTATGTGAATCACTTGGTATGTATTTGCATGCTCCAGATTCTTGCATGGAAATAGCAGGAAGAAGTCTATAATCAAATTTGTATTGATCTGATACTTTAATAATTAATTCTGCATGATCATAAAGTGGAGAATGATATTTGCGAAAAAATTGTTTTAAATTTGCTACTCTTCCATCAGCAAGTTCAGTATCAGTAGAAAATACACCCATTACAAAAGGTGAGGAAGAATGATTAAATTGTTCATTGCCATTATTTTTTTGAGCTATTTCATTAAGTACTCTTTTTATCTCACTCTCTTTTTTTGCAATTGCATTTGTTTTAATTACATAATAGAAATTAATTAGAATGAGTAAGAAAAAGAGAAAAAGATAAATTCCAATTTTTTTAAACATATATTATTACTATAGCAAAAATATTAACAAAAACATATTTCTATTTTCTATAAAAGTATGTTGGAAAAGGTTTATTTTTAATAGTTTTAAATAATTTATTTTTCCATGCGTCTATTTTAAATCCATGTGATATTACAATAGTATTTGACATTAATTCTTTTTCAAGTTTTGGTAAAAGAGTATCTAATAATTTTGGAAGTAGAAAAAGATATACTACATTTGCTTTTGAAATATCTGTATTTAAGATATTTTCGCATTTAAATTCAATTTTTTTTATTCTTTGTAATTTAGATAAGACTTTTGACAAAAATACAAGAATAGGATTAATATCAATCCCAACACCTTTTACATAATAGTTTTTAACAGCTTTTCTTACAACTTTTCCATTTCCTGACCCAAGTTCATAAAAATATTGTCCTTTTTTTAATTTTGCTTCTTTAAGAATTAAGTCTAGCTCTTTATTTTTAGTAGGTACATATGGGGAGCCTTTGATGTTGGAGTATATAAGAAATACTACGAAAACAATAAAGCTTAAAAGAAATATAAGCTCAAGTAGAATTACTGAAAAATAAATAAATGAGATCATGTTTTATTGTATAATATATACATAATACATAAAAGATCTTTATAAAAGCGCTTGTAGCTCAATTGGATAGAGCGGGTGGCTTCGGACCATCAGGTTGCAGGTTCAAGTCCTGTCAAGCGCTCATTAGGGTCACTAGCTCAATTGGCAGAGCAACTCCCTCTTAAGGAGTAGGTTCAGGGTTCGATTCCCTGGTGACTCACAAATAACAGAATAGGTTGTATTGACAATCTAAAATACAAATGATATTATTACTATAAGTTATAAAATAATGATGAAAGAGTTTTCGCCAACAAAAATCATAGCACCTTTTTCTTTATTAGCTCTTACTGTTCTTGGAGGCTGTCAAGCTGCTCTTGTAGATGCATATCCCATATTAGTTCAAAAGTGTGAAGCTGACGATGTAATCATTGTTAATGGTGTGCCAGTTGCTAGCGCCACTTTTATATTAGACAACGGTCAGCGCGTAGCGGTGGGAGGAGCCCCATTACTAGATCATAATATCGTGACAGGTGAAGGTAATGGCGATTTATCTATTCAACATGCCAGGTCAAAAACGCCCGCTATTTTATCACATGACGGAAGGTTTATAGTTGAAAACATAAAGCCAGGACTTAATGATATATTAGCGATATCTGCTTCCCCTTTGGGTGATCACACAGAAATTATAGTAACAATGGACTGCATGGATTCAAGATTACGTCCTCCGATAGTAAGAAAAAGACGAGGATTTTCTCCAAGTAAAAAGTCTAAAGAATCTCCAAGTGCTTACAATGGGTTACCTTTTAGTAGAAAAACTTAGTAAAGTTCAATCTGTAACTGCCTAAAAGTCTTATAAACTCTATGCATATAAGCTTCCAAAGTGTTCCATTCTGGGAACTCTTGGCTTACAAATATTAGAATAGGTTGTATTGATACTCTAAAGCTTTATTAAGTGTATTATTAGCAAATTATTTTCTTAACCTATGAGTTAAGTAAGTTTAATTCTTAATGAGATACATGGATTATCTGAAGACTTTAATGTAATAAAGACTATTGTAATTGTATTTCTTTTCTAAACTTATTCTAACACATTTCCCCACTTATACATCTGTTGGACTAGATGAAACGGGTCTTCTTCTTCATTGAAAAAAAAATCCTCTCTATCAAGAGGTCTGTCATCAACCCATTCGACTTTTACTTCACCTTCCTCTTTAACAACAATCTTTGAAGCATGGTCCGCATTATTATTAGGTTTGAAAACTACTCTGCCTCCATTTCTTACTAAGTTAAAAGTATTTGCTAAAATACTCCCCCACCTTCCTATTAATGATGGATCATGTTTCATTTTTTCTGCTATTTCCAATAACTTTGCCATAACATCTTTGTCTTGAAAGCGTCCCGATGTCAGTAAAATAGGCACGGCTACTGGTGACGGAGGATCCTCATCTAGTAAAGCCATTCCAAAGGCTTTTATCTCTTCTTGAGAAACTTCTAAGACTTCACTTATTAATGTTTCCTTTTTTGCCATTGCTAGATTGTTAAGAATATTTATAATCTCATCTCTTTCATTGACAGAATAACTTATAATATTATTCCAAATAGTATTCTCATCTTTATTTTCAGCAACATCCTGCCAAATCCTAAGTTCAATTAATAAACGGTCAACTTCATTAAGAGATGCTGTCACAGTCTCTACAGGCCTCAGATCTTCCTTTCTCCTTTTAAGCGCATTTTCATTATCCTTCCTATATTCATAACTCCTGTGTTTATTTGCTCTTAGTTCTGCATTTCTCTCAGCCGTTTCCCTAATTCTGCTTATATGTTGTTTTGTCCGTATACGAATTGGGACGCGACCTAAAAGTTCTTCAAGAACAAAAGGCATTTCTTCTTCAGGAGTCCTTTCTTTTTTAGGGATAACTCCAAAAGCTGCCAATATATCAGCTTCGCCTACCATATTTCTCTCAGACTGACCATTTATAGTTTTGTTCGCTTCAACAGGTGATTGTGGCGGATTTAAGTTTGTTTTATTTATACCTTCTGTCATATTTATTAATAATATAACTGTAAATATATAAAAAGTCAAATAGGAAAAGTTAGTGGAGCTCAATTCTCAACTGCTTAAAAGTATTATAAACTTTATACATATAAGCTTCTAGAGTGTTCCATTCTGGAAGCTATATACTCATTATGAAAGAACAAAATAATCCATGTGATACGTGTAATTATATAGATGCAACCATAAAGCATATATTGCTTTGTAAGTATTATGAAGATAACCCTAATAAAGTTTGTTCTCCTTGTGTTGTAAAATGTCCATGTGACAATAATAGTAGAAGCCTATCGGATATAATGTCTTGCCCCTTTTTTGTAAGTGATCCTAATGAAGATGATCCTAATAAAGGCAATCCTGATTGCGCAGGCAAATATGATAATGATGAATCGTCAGCAAGGGCTCTATATTTAAGTAGAGCTAGTTCTACGGGCGAAAGAGTATATAGTTGTCGTCAAAGCCTAGAAAATACTGCGTAGACATTATATAAGCTTCGTGTAATTATTGAATTTACTATTTTATTGTTTAAGTAACTCTTGTGCTTCATTTGAATGTTTTTTAACTTTTTCTGCTAGCACGTCACCCAATTTTTCATATTCCTCAACCATATTTATTTTGGTCTGTCCAATTTTTTTTATTTCCATTCGAGATAGTTCATCATATTTAGAAGTTAATTTACCTGATCTACCTGGTACTAGCCAATAATGTGCTTTTATATATCTATCTTTAAAGCACTGACTAAAATTTATATCAGACCATTTATTACATAGGATAAAATTTATTCTTTCTCTATAGTTATTTAGATTTACTTGAAGGGATTCATATATTTCATTATTATTTGTAACATTAGTAAATATTCCTCCACTAGCTTGAGAAATTTCCTTTAGCTTTTGTTGATCGCTTGAGGTAATATTAAATCCAATAATATTAACTGTTAGCTTTAAATCAGAATCTTTAATACTTTTAGCTGCAGTTACTGGATTTCCATCGCATTGTTCTATTCCATCAGAAATTAGAATAATATGATTATTTTCTCCTTCTTTTCCTTTAAACACGCTTGGCGCTAAGTTAAGAGCTCCTTCAATTGGAGTCCACCCTTTAGCATTAAAACCAGCAACTGAATTTTTAAATTGAGATTTGTTTAGAGTTCCTAATGGATAAAGTATTTCAATTTCAGAGCAAGAGTAAGCTTTATCACTTACAGAATTTGAACCTTTATGGCCATAAACCATTAATGCAATATTAAAATTATTCTCAACTTCTAGTCCATCAATAAATCTATTAATTGCATCTTTGGCGGCATCCATCTTAGTTGTTTGACCACTAATTTGAGCCATAGATCCAGATGCATCTAAAATAATCAAAACATTAGTATTTTCGTATTCATATTTACTAATATTGAGATCTTCACATGCTTCTTGCTCGCACTCTTCATTAGTATGAATATTTGGATTATAGCCTAATTCTTTTTCCAGAAAATCAGGAATTGCATCACCATCACTATCTATTGAGTATCTAATAATATCAGGATGATTTTCATAACTACTTATTGTAGGGGATATTGGTATGGTTGGGAAAATATTATCAGTATAAGTTTTAGAGTCTATATTTGTATTATTAATCTTATTAGTTATTAAACTATTATTTATATTATTAAATGATGTTTTAGGTAAAGCGTTAATTACTTTTGGAAGAATAAAAGCAAAAAGAATTATTAAAATGATTGTTAAGCCTGAACATATTAAAAATAAAGGATTTACTTTTTTATCAACAACCTCTGTTTTTTTTAATTTATAAATCTTTTGATAAA
>CAZHJA010000019.1:0-16943 GCA_964532865.1 uncultured Gammaproteobacteria bacterium | reverse complement strand
TATTTTTCATATAATGCATATATTTTATCATTTATATAATAGCTAAAGATATTGCTTAAATATTTAATAAAATAGGGGTTGACAAATTTCTTTTTTTTCTTCATAATGAAAAATATATGAAAGTAATTATATATACAACATCAGACTGTAAATTTTCAAAAGAAGAAATAGAATATCTTAAAAAAAATAAGCTTGAATATACTGAAAAGGCTCTTGAAAATAATAAAGATAATTTGCAAGAGATGCTTTCTATTTCAAATAATTTTGCAGGAACACCAGTAACGCAAATTCAAAAAGATGATGGACAAACAATTGTTCTTAAAGGATTTACGCAAGTAGAATTTGATAAGGCATTAGGAATTGGAGGGCAACCTCAAGCTCAAACACCTGATCAACCACCTCCTGCACAACCAGCCCAAACACCAGCGCCAATACCTAGTCCACAAACACCAAAAGAAGAAATTAAGGTTGAGCCTGAAGTAAAACCAGAAGAAGCACAACCAGCTCCAGCTCAGGAAGAACCAAAACCAGATACAAGAGTATCACAACCTTCTCAGGTAGTAGAGCCAAAACCAGCTGAACCTGCTGTCCCTCAGACTCCTGCTCCTCAAACACCTATGCCTGCTAATGATAATCAAGATAATGTTTTAGAATCAGTACTGGACAATTTAAAAGATAAGTCCGGAAGTGATCAAAAGCCCGATAACAATCCTCCTTCTGGAAATACACCTCCTTCAATGCCTGAATTTCCAGCTAAATAACTATATAATAATTGAATGAATAAGTTTTTATTCTTTGTTATATTTATTCTATTTATTTTACTTGCAAACATATATCTTAATAATTTAGTCTTCCCAAATACATTTCTTTCAAATGATAAAGTTTCAAATAAAAGTAAAAAATATATAACAAATCTGCTTGAAGAAAATATGAAGATTCCTATTCAGATAAAAGTTAAAAACCGCATATATCAATATTACTATGAAGATTTAGGAATATCTATTAATTATGAAAAAACAATAGAGTCTGTTTTTGAAGAAAATAAAAAGTCATTTTTTAATAAAATCATAAGCTATATCCAATCCTTTTCATCTCAAAAAAAAATAATGCCTATTTTGATATTTGACAAGAAGCTCTATGAGTTTTTTGATAATTCAATATATGACTTTAGTGAAGAAGGTGATGAAATCGCAGTTGATGAAGAAAATAAAACCTTTATATATAACGAAAGGCAGGAAAAATATAAAATTGATATAGAAGATTTAAAAACAAAGATTATTTTTGGCTTTGGGACTGAAGACAAACCAATTGAGCCAAAATTAATAAAGCTTGAAAGTCTTCATAAAGATAAAGTTGCCTTATACAATAAACAGCTAAATAATGTTTTTAATGAGGAAGTTGTCGTTATTGTAAAGGGAGAAGATGAATTTCATGAATTTGCTTTTTCAAGTCAAGATTTAAAGAAAATGATTAAAGCCGAATATATACCTAAAATTGAAGAACTTCAAATACGTATAAATGAAAAAGCTTTTAAAACAATTACAAATCAGTATGCTCTTTTTCAAAAGAAAGGAGATAAAAAAATACCTCTTGTAAAATTCAAAAAACAGCTTGCATTAGTAATTCATTCACGTTTAATTGGAAATAATATTAATGAAATTACAGCATATATTGAAACATCTCCAAACTCTTATGGAAATCTTTCAGAAAAATACATTGAAGTAGATATATCTCAACAGAAAATGTATTTGTTTAGCCAAGGAAATCTAGTAAATTCATATACTGTTTCAACTGGGATTGACCATCCTACTCCAGTTGGTACATTTAAAATATTAAATAAGTTAGATAATGCATGGTCAAATATCTACAATGTTTGGATGCCTTATTGGATGGCATTTAGTTATAGTTCAAAGCTAAATGCATATTTTGGAATTCATGAAATACCTTATTGGGTAGTAAGCAATGGTTATAGACTGGAAAGGCCCAAGGATTTTATAGGAACACCAAATACAGGAGGATGTGTAGCCCTTCACACTGGAGATGCAAGAGAAGTTTATGATTTTGCATATAAAGACATGCCTCTTTATATTTATAAATAAAGAAATAAAATATATAAATGAATAAAACAATACCTGCTTTTACAATTAAAAAAAATGGAAAAACATTGAGTTACTATAAGGACGAAACATTGGACTTAAAAGATATATGTTTATTTTTTAAAAGAAAAGGATATAGCATAAATTTAGAACATCAAAAAAGGCATATTATAGGAATATTAAAAAAAGGAGGTAAAGAATATTTTCTTAAACTCTCAACGTGTAATGGAATAAATGAAACAACATTTAATGAATATCAGTGGAATTATTATTTTAATAAAATAGTTTTAAGAGAAAATTCATATTTTTGCGTTCCCAAAAATATTGAAAAAGGATATTATAATAACAAATACTTTTATTTTATTTCAGAATATTTCAATGGAGAATTATTAGGACCTCTTAATAAAGAAAGTTCCAAGTTAAAAGCTGTTTGGGATAATTTAGATAAAATCATTGAGCTTTCAGAGCTTATTGAAAAACTTCCTCTTCCTGTTCTTCATGCTGATAAATATCATCAAGGAGAAGATTATAAAGAAAAGTTTTTAAATAAAGTTGTCTTGTGGTATAAAAGTATTCCAGAAAATATTATTAAAAAATATGATTTAAATACGCTTCTTGATATTGTCAAAAAGAAAGTTAATATTTTAAATAAGGCATGCAAACATGGAGACTTTACACCATGGCACATGATAATTTTAAAACAAAATAAATTAGGACTTATTGATGGAGAACATGCAATGTCAGAAAGTGTTGAGGGATATGATATTTGTTATTTTATTCAAAGGTTATTTAGTGTTTTAAAAAATAAAGAAATTGCAAACAAACTATATTCCATTCTTCTTAAGAGGAATTATTCAAAAGAGAAACTGCAGATAGTGCTTTGTTCACGAGCTATTGGAGGATTTCTTGATGAATCACTATCCCCTTCTCCAGATTACACCTGCGCAGAAGAATTTAAAAGCTGGGTTCTTAATCTTGTTTAACTCCTATACTTTTCATAGCGTTAAAAAGCTTTTGATTATTTTCATAATGTATTGCATTTAACCCTGCTTTTTTTGCTGTTTGAATACTAAATTCAAGGTCATCAATAAATAGTATTTCTTTTTTATTTTTATTTAATTTTTTACAGATATTATTATATGATTGTATATCTCTTTTATCATACCCATGCTCTATTGATGAAAATATATTTTCAAATATTGGATCTATAATCTTTTTTATCTGAAGATCTTTTTGAATTGTTCCTGACGTGAACATATTTAATGAATAATTATTCATTTTAAGAGATTTGTAATATTTCAAAAGCTCTAAGTTGAATTTAAAATGATCAAATATATTGTATTTTGTGAATTTTTGCAATAACTTCCCATGAAGTGCATTAACAGAAGAATTGTATTGAATATCTACTGGAAAAAGAAGAACATAATTAAGGTCCGAAAGAATTGTATTTATCACATCTTCCTTATTTTACTATTTTCTAATTTGCTTATACATTGATATTTCATCAATATATTTATCTTTCAATTTAAGTCCTCTTGGCAGCCTTCCATATTCTTTAAATCCAAAACTTTTATACATTTTAAATGCAATGGCATTGCTTGCAAATAATGTAAATGTAATTGTTTTTAATACTGGGACTCTATTTTTTGCTTCTTTTATTACACTATCCATAAGAAGCCGTCCTACTCCTATACTCCTATATTCTTTATTAATTGAAATTCCAAAGTCTCCAATATGTGCAGAAGTTAAACTTTTCATGTTAATTTGTGAGTTTCCAATTAGCTTTTTATTGCAAAAAACAAGAAGTAGTACAGCTTTTTTTTGTTTAATTTTCTGTAGTTGAGATTTTACATATTTTGTTTCTTCTTTTAAGGTCATTATTTCTCCTTGTCTTCGGATAAATGATCTTTCACTTGATAGCTTATTAATATATTCACACATTGCCTTTGCATCTGTAATTTTTAAATCACGAATAATAATGTCATCTCCTTTTTTTGTTTTTCCTTTAAATACTATTTTGTATTTTTTCATAAATTATGTTTCTTTAAATAAATTAAGCTGCAATATCCTTTTAGTAAATTTATTTAAGGCAGCTTCTTCAATCTGCCTTATTCTTTCTGCTGTTAATTTATATTTCTTTCCAATTTTTTTTAATGTCTGTCCTCTTGTTCTTCTGATCAAAATATCTCTTTCTTTTTTAGAAAAAAAATTAGATTTTTTAATTATGGTAATAAAGTGAGTAATAGTTTTTGTACTCATTTCACCTATATTTTACACTATAAGTCTGTATTTTGGCTTGGAGAAATAATTAATAAGGGAAATATATTAATTTACATTAAGCATATTTCTTCTTTATCCATATGCCTGCTGACGGTGAAAAATATGAAGTATAGTAATATTATTTTGTTTATCAAGTCCATATACTATTCTATAAGGCCAAGCGCGAAATGAAAACAAGCCTTTCATTTTTCCTTTAAGACTCTTTCCAGCTCTAGGTTCTTTTTGGAGAATTCTGACTTTTTTAATTACTTTCTTTTTTGCATCTTTTGTAAGTTTAATAAATTCTCTTTCTGAATTTTCTGAAAAAACTATCTTTGGCATAACTTTTATTTATATTTCTTTTCTAGTTCCTCTAAAGTAATATATTTCCCTTCACGAACTTGTTTTTTACTTTCATTAATCTTTTTTAATGCTCCAGGAATAGACAGAATTTCTGCTGTTTCCTCCAAAGATTCTAATTCGTCTATACTTATCACAACTGCTTTTGGCTTGCCAGACACAGTAATAATAAATCTCTTTAACTTATTAGAAACTTCCTTTATTAAAGAAGGAAGATTCATCCTTAGATCAGACACTGCTATAATATTCATATTAAATAATGTACAATATTTTGTACAATTTGTCAAATTATATATAATTGTTCTTAAAAACTCTGTAAACAGTTATGGTTTAATAATTGATACTATCTTAAAATTCTAATAGAAGTAGAAAAAAACAAGACTAAATAATGTAAAATGTAATTATGTCTGATAGATTTTAAGATGAAGAAATCAAAACCATGAAACCCAAAGTGCTCAAAGACAATGTAAAATTATTAAGTGAAGAAGAATAAGAGGAGTTAGATCGTATGAGTGAAATTAAATTCTATTTTATTACTTGGAAAGACTTACATAAAGCCTGTTTTAAACTGGCAAAAAAGATTTTAGATGGAAAATTGGAGTTTGATCGAATCGTCTGTATTTCCCGGGGAGGATTAATAGTTGCCAGGATTTTTTCTGATTTCTTGAATTTACCGATTTCCAATTTTACCATTGTTTCTTATGTTAGTGTAGGTAAAACTAGCAAACCTAAAATAGTAGAAAAGCTAACAGTTGATATTAAAAATGAAGAAGTTTTATTAGTTGATGAAGTTGTTGATAATGGAGCAACGTTAAAAAAGGCACTTTCTTATCTTAAGACTTTTTCTCCTAAAAAAATTACCACTTTAGTTCCTTATACAAAATCATGGAGCAGCTTAAAGCCTGATTTTTGGCAAGTAAAGACTGATAAATGGATTATTTTCCCTTATGAAGTTAAAGAGTCAGTTAATGATTTAATTAAAATTTTTCAGAAACAAGGTAAAAAGGAAAAAGAAATAAGGAAAACAATTTTAAAACTAGGTTTTGATAAGAATCAGTTAGAATATTTTTTAGAGAATTAAAATTTATAATTTTATTTTTTAGTTCGTAAAACAAATTTCTGCTTGTTTGATTTTGAAGAGATTTAGCAATTTCTTTACAAGCAATTTACCTACAGATTAAATCTTTAGGTTTTATTTATCTTACTTTTTAATCATGTCCTCGTATGGCCGAAAATGGGTTTTGAAATCTAAATAAACTTCTGGTATTTTCTGTGTTCTTCCAAAGATTTGTGCAGCTTTATAGTTTTCAGACATCCAACCATCAGGAATATCAATTTGAAATCGGTTAGTATTAAAAACAATATGTAAAGCGGATTCGCTCCAAAAAAATGAGTACCAGCTCTCTATCATCTCATTCTGTATCCTTATTATAACATCTTCAATTTCAATCTCATCAATCTGTAATAAGAAAATATAGTGATATTTATTTGTAGATGACTCGGGTTCGTATTGTACTGTAACTTTTCGGTGGTGAAAATCATTAAGAATAGTAGGGTTGTTAAGTGAAGCTGCATCGATAATAGCATGAAACATATATTCATTATATCAAGTCCTGATATTAATTAGGAATATGAGTTTATGGAGAGTGTGACAGGAATTTGCAGGGGCGGAAGGAATTGAACCCTCATCAAAGGTTTTGGAGACCTCTATTCTGCCGTTGAACTACGCCCCTTTTAAGCGCACCCACCCTGACTCGAACAGGGACCAGAGGCTCCGCAAGCCCCTACTCTATCCAGTTAAGCTATGGATGCTTATTATACATATATTTTAGCATTTCTTAATTAAAAGGTAAAATGAAGTATTACCAGCTTCCACCACCGCCTCCTCCTCCACCTCCCCCTGAAAAGCCTCCACTGCTTGAGAAGCCGCTTGAAAAGCCTTTTGAGGATGTTGTTGGAGTAGCTGATGATCTAAAGCTTGAAAGAGATCTGCCCAAGCTGCTTGCAAAAATAACACTATTAAATGCTGTCATATCTTTGCCCTCATACCAATCAGGAGGCTTTATATCAATGTCCTTAAATCTCTCTGCCCATATTTTTTCAACTCCAAATACTACTGCATAAGGTAATAGCTTTTCAAACATCATTTGATTTTTTGCCTGAAATTCAAGCTGTCTTTCCTGGCTTGAAAGAAAATTCTTTAATGATTTAGCTATAGAAGTTGCCTTTGCTCCAAATTCTGTTTTTCTTGGCATAAATCTTCCAAAAGTTAAGGCTATAATCATTAAGTGAAAATTAAATGTAACGGCAGCTGCTATTGCAACTCCCGAATAAAATGTACGAATGGACTTTGGATTTTTTGGGAAAAAATCCTCAAGGACAAGATTTGTATATAGTTTATCTGATATATCTTGAATAGTAGAATATAGCTTTTTATCTTTTAATCTAATTTCACCGCTTGTAGATACTTTCTTAGAGTCAAGATTTGTTTGTAGCTTATCTGAAATATCTTTAAGAGCAGAATAAAGGTTTTTATCTTTTAGTCCAATTTCATCGCTTTCAAATACTTTTTTTAGAAATTGTTTTTCAAAAGGAAGTAAACTAGAATCTCCTTCAAAGCCTTTTTTCTTAATAAAATAAAAGTCTTTTTTCTTTTTTTCAACAATCTTGTAATACCCTCTTTGGGCAAGACTAACTATCATTCCAGAAATATCTCTTAAATTAACTGTTTCATCAATAAGAGATCCTGTTTCTGCGGGAGTAAGAATACGGCCCCGCTTTGTTTTAGGAGGATCAAACCATGCCCTAACAGGACCTGATACTTTTGGATCACGACCGTATAAATACCATTTAACAATAACTTTTATAGGATAAATTATATACCAGAATAATGCTGCTAATAATAATCCTGCCATAACAATTTTGCCCACTAAAGTATCAGTAAACTTTTGAAGTTCTTGAGCCTGTAAAACTGCAACAATATCTATTGGAAGGCTTGTTACTATAGTCATTCCCTCATGTGGCCTAAAAGCACTATCTGATTCAAAAATAATTTTTCCATTATCTACTAATACTGTACACTCTGATTTTGTTTCATTTTTTGCTCCTGTGTAACATGCACCTTTAAGATTTTCAGAAAGTATAGGTTCAGGAAAGATAACAGTAGCCTTAACATTATCCATTGCAACATCCCATTCATTTCCATTTACATTCCAATAAAGTTCATCATGTTCTGAAAAATATGTTAATGCGCCTTTTACTTTATATGATATTACATATGTATGCACACCTGTAATAGTTTTATTGGCATCACCTATCTTTAATATAATGTTTTGATTTTCATTGCTTTTTTTATAATTATATTTATTTCCCTGCTTATCTGTTACTGATATATTGCCAACTTCAAGTATAAATTTTCCATCCTTATTTTCTCTTATATACGGAATGTTTCTATAAATTCCATGTTTTTGCAAATCTGCAAAATCATAAACTATTGTTTCATTAACATCTATTGTTCCATCTTTATTAATGTTTATCTGAGATTCAAAAGATTGAATATACTCTGCTTTTACATGTAATGGGGTAAGTAGGAATAATAAAGAAAGGGTTAAAAAAGAAAATAATATCTTTTTCATATTTTAATTTGTATATATATAAATATTAACATTTTTAAATTAAATCTGTTAATATTAAAAAATGTCAAAAATGCAATTATTTTCAAGAGTCGAAATAATTGCACAAAGTATTTGGAAGAAAAAACTCTACCAGCATCTTTTATTTGCATCTTCAACCATTATCGTAATTCTTTTGCTTGGCTATTATTTTGGAACATATGATCAGGCAATTCATCTGCCTTTCTTAAAAAAATATGCAGATCCTACTCTTTTTCCAAATGATAAGTTTCTTGATCTTCGTTTTAGACATTATTCATACTTCTGGTTCTTTTTTATTCCTTTTTACAAGATTGGCGTACTTGAAATAAGCATATTTATAATTCATATTCTTACTACATATTTAACATTCTGGGCTTTATGGAATTTAAGCAAAACTCTTTTTAAAAGTCCGCTAATGTCCTTTTTAACAATTATTGTTTTTTTAGTACCACATATAGGTTTAAGTGGATTAACATTTATTGAGTTTAGTCTTTTAAACCGTACTTTTGCACTGCCATTTATATTAATTGCCTTTAACCTTTATTTAAGAAGAAAATATGTTCCTGCTTTTTTTCTTCTTGGTCTTATGTATAACATTCATGTTGTTTCTGTTAATTTTGCGCTTGTTATGATTTTTTTTGATTGTATTTTGCAGTATAAAAAAATAGGCTTAAAGAAAATTCTTCTTGGATTATTTGTGTTTATAATAGGAGCAATACCAGTTCTTGCATGGAAATTTGGAAATTCTCAGATTGATTTTACTTTTAGATATGAATGGTATTTAACTTTAAAAAATGGAATACTTTTTCATCTTCTTCATTCTTTTGAGGGCAGTCCTCTTGTGCTTTTATCAAATGCAGGGTTATTTTCTCTTATCATACTTTTAATTATCTCCTGTCGCAGACCACTTTTAAAAAAATATAATCAGTCAATAATCAATTTTATTATAGCAGGATTCATTGTAATATTAATTCAAAAAATAACTTCTCAATGGCTTCCTTTTACAATAATTATACAATCGCAAATAATGCGCATTGACCAATTTGTCTTAATCTTTGTCTATTTATATTTTATACACTATTTAGTAAGTTCGTATGAATTAAAAAAATTGTCAAAAGTAAATTTTTATTTAATATTATTTGCATTAATTTTTTCAGTTTTTTCATTTATTCCTCTAATTATATTTACATTAAGAAAATACATTTCTACAATATATAGGGCTATTATCTCAGCTTTTATTATCATTATTCTTCTTATTACAACAGCAATAATATTTATTAATTTAGAAATTTATAAACCAGAGATACATATATTTGGAAATAAGCTTGGCAATTATAACGCTCAGATATGGGCTCGTAATAATACCCCAAAAGATGCAGTATTTATAACTCCTCCACATATTTGGGCATTCCATGATTTAGAGTGGCGAGGAATATCAGAGCGCTCAACTGTATCTTTGTTATCAGAACTACTGGACGCTGCTTTTGCTCCAGAATACATTACAACATGGAAACCCCGCTTTGAATCTGTTGCACCAGGAGCATTAGAGAAACTTAAAGGAAATTTCTTTTCAAATATCAAGATAATAAAAGAGGCATATTATAGCTTGTCAGAAGAAGATATTCTTAATATCTCAAATAAATATAATGCACAGTATCATGTTGTAGAAAAACCATATAAATACAACTTTCCTATTGTTTACGAAGGTAACTTATATACAATATACAAGCTAAAATAATTTTCTTACTTTTCTTTTACAATAAGCACCAAATCATAATCTTGTTCATCTCCCTTACTTTCACTTACAATTAAAGAAATATTAAGATCATCAGCTAACTTTTCCGCAAGTCTCCTATATTCTGTTTTATAAAGCAAGGTGCTTTCATCAAATTCTTTTTTTGTTTTAAATGGAGTTATTATTAATTTACTTCCCCAACCCTGCTTTTCTAATTTATCTTTTAATTTATTATCATCTAAGAGAGCAAGTTCGGGAAGTTTTGTAAGACTTTTCATTTCTTTCTCTCTAAATAATTTTAAAGATATATTATTATTAATAATATTTGCCTTTAAAGGAAATCTTATAACGGCAATAATAATTCCCAAAATAATCCCTCCTAATAAATATTTTTTCACAATTGAAAGTGGAATCTTAAATTTAATTGGAATATTTACTTTTGGTAGTTTAACGTTCGGTATTTTTATTTTATTAAATATATTTAACACATTTACTGACTTTGTTTTTTCTGAAGCGTTAAATATTATTGTTTTTTCATCTTTTTCGTAATTAATATCTTTGTCTTTCTTCTCGTCTGTAATGTTTTGAGGTCTTTTTAAATATTTTCTAAAGTTTTTTTTTAAAGAAGAATAATCTTTAATCTTATTAAATGTCAACGTGAATTTTGATTGTAAAATATTTATTAATTTTAAATTACGTATTTTATTTAAGTTCTTACTCAAACTCTTCCTTACTATTATTAATGTACGTAATACTTTCTCCGTTATGGATATCGTAATTCCCAATTGAAGATATTTTTCTAAAAAATATAATGAGATTATAAAGGTTAATAATATGACTAGTATAACCATAATGTAATTTAGATAAATTTAATAATTTTTAATAAATTTTATGATATTTTGATATACTGCTTTTTTAATATTATAAGTCACGTTGATAATTTGATATCTTTTCTCCTTATTTTTATTTTTGCCAATATGGAAGCTTAAAATATCTTTACTTAATTTCATAAAAGTCCCATATTATATACTACAAGTATTTTTTCGTCAATGAGAATTGTTAAATCTTTAAGAAGATTTTAGATTTAAAGGGTTATGAATAAAAAAATATATGAGATACATACAACTTACTATCCCGGTAAATCCTATGTTTATATTCATCACACTTTCAAGTTTTGTTCCAAAAAGAAAAAGAGTGGGAATATATATGATTAGTGCCGCAGGCAATAAAAATGTAATCTTTCTTTTATTTGCAAGAAAATAAGTATTTAAAAAAAGCATAAGAGTATAAAAAAAAGCAAATATGCTTGCTTTTGGAAGATACTTAATTACTTGTAAATATTTATTTCCAAAAAAAATATTGATAAATTCATTTCCATATAGGAAGTAAATTAAATAATTAAATATTGCGCCCATTATTATTAATAAAAATGAAACAATAAATACATGTTTTACCTCTTTTTTATTTTTAACGTTTGCAAAAAAAATAAAAGAAATTGCAATTATAGGTCCTAAAACATAGTATAAAATCTTTGAACAAACTGACCATAAACTATATATACCTGCCTCACTGGATAAAAAGAACTTTTTTACAAAAACAATATCAAAGTTAATAATAATAATTGATGCGAACGTAGAAAAAGCAATACTTAAGAAATATGTGCTGGAAATAATATGAAGGATCCTTTTTTCAATTTTAATTATCTTTTTCGCATGAATTCCTTTTGTATTTTTTCTAAACACAAAGTATTGACCAATAAATAAAAAAAGAGTTGATAGGAAAATAAATAGTATTACAATTGTAAAACCATCAATCCCCAAAGTTGCTAAAATAGGTCCTATTACTTTTATTAAAACAGCAATAATACTTATTATTGAAACAGCTAAAAATAATCTAAGACCTTGATTTGATGTTAAATATACAGATGAAAAAAATGAAATAATTATAAAAGGAACTAGTGAAATAGCAGTAATGGTTGATAGATTTGTGAATTTTGAAATAAACGGAATACAAACTACAACTGGTATTATTAAAAACCACCATTTTTTAATTTTATTCCAAAAAAAAACTTCTATTGATTTGGCATATAATACTCTTTTAGACGTTGTAGAACTTATCTTTTGTAAGAGATATAAATTAAATATTGATACTGGGATAGTACATATTGCAATGTATGAAAATAGCGCAGTTATTTCTCCATATCCTGAGGGCCCTAATATACGTGCTGCTAAAAAAGTAAAACAATAGTTTATAATTCCTGCCATAAAACCAAATAGCGTTACTATTATGCTTCCTTGATAGAATTGATTTTGAAATATTTTCTTCATGCTTTTTTATAAGTCAAATAATATTTTCTCTTTTTTTTATCAAATTTTTCTATTGCATATCTAAGCATTGTTCTTGGCATATTATAAGCATATTTTTTCAAAAATTCCTCTTCTATATCTTGATTTCTTTTGCCGATTTCTCTTAACATCCATCCAACAACTTTATGAATTAAATCATGTTTATCATAAACAAGAATTTCAGCTATTTTGAAAGCTTCATTAAATTCCTGTTTTTTAATAAATGCATATGTAGAAATCATTGCTATTCTTTTTTCCCATAAATTATTTGATTTAGCTAAAGTAAATAAAACCCTGCTGTCTTTTTTTAAGTATGTATATTCTCCAATTATATTAGGGGCAGATAAATCCACCAAATCCCAGTTATTAATATTTTTGGTATTTTTTAAATAAAAATTAAATATTTTTTCTTTATCTTTAACGCTGGATTCTTTGTATTTAAAAATAAGCACAAGAAGTCCAACAAGACGATATTCATGTATTTTACTACCAAAGAGTGATTGAATATTAGAAAGTGTTATATTTGAATATTTTTTAGCAATTTTTCGCTGTTTTGGAACAGGTATACCAAGAAATATATCCCCTTCTCCATATTCTCCTTTTCCTGTTTTAAAAAATCTCTGTAATATTTTTGCTTTCTTAAGGTCTTTTAGATTCTCTAGATCTTTTTTTAAACTCTCAAGCATAAAGCTTATTGTATCAAAAGATACAATGAGTAAATAAACAAATAAGAACAATTCTGGTATAATATATCAAATTTATATTGTTCCAAAGACATATTGGAAATTATATTGTTTATTGAAAACTTGAAAAATCTTTATGGATAAAGAATCTAGAATTAATAAGCCAACAAGAGTTGAAAGCGGAAATAGAGAATTTGAATTAATCTCAAACACGATACCTCTTGCAACTTCTCTATTTAATGAAGTATCAAAGGTAAGAAATAAAGATCCTTCAGAACTTCTAGCTGAATATATTGAAGAATCTAGAGAATATGAACAAGCTTTTCTATCTTGGGAATCTCTAAGAATTGGAAGACGCAACCCTATTTTTGACCCAGACTCACCATTGCGACCTTTAGGAATTGAAGGCTACTTTGTTGGAACTGAAAAAACAGTAGCAGAGGCTTTTGAATTCGTTTTAAATCATCTGACAAGATCTCAAAATTATGCATTAAGAAGATACAGAAATGGAATAATAGAACGTTGTGAAGAAGTATTGTTTAGTAACGTGCCTTATACCGATGCCATATGTGTACTTAATGGCACGTTCGGTTCTTTATTGGCCAAATGCCGAGCACTCTCTCGTAATGAAGATGCTGAAGCCTTTAGAAAAGAAACACATGGAGAAATTCGCAAAATTAAACAAAGTAAGGGTCCAATAGGTGGTTGGGGACTTATTTCTTATGACCTCAAAGATGGCAAAATTACTCAAGAATATTCCGTTCCTATATTTGAAAGATTAAAAGATCCTACAGAAGGAATAACAATATTAGATGATAGTTTTTTTAAAGATCGCCCTAATTATAAAGGGACATATAGCTGGTTGGAAGAATTAGGAAAATTCGGACATCCATTAATTAGAACACTTATACGTAAATTACCTTAATATTTACTTTTTCGGACAATACACGCAATTATAATAAAAGCAATAACGCTAATGGCTAAGACAGCATATTCACCCCAATAGTTAGGTTCTTTTCCTTTAATAATATCATGCAAAGCAGCCCAATCTAGCATTAAAAAAATGACAATAATAACCCCCAATAATATTTTTTTAGTCATATTCCTTATTTTATCATTTTAATTGCTGCAATAAAAAATGGGTTAAGAGGAAATTCCATTTTGTCAAAGCTCTTTTTGTTATAACAATATTAGTTAGTAATTACTTACTCAATCACAGGAGCATCTTCTATATATTTTACTTCTGGCCTATCACCAGAAACATCTACAATATAGATTGGTTTACCTTTACTTGAACCAAGTAATCCCAACGTAGCATTGGTTTATGTATCTGAAGCGGAAATTAAATCATCATAAGAAAGATCTTTTCCCTTCCTCCTAAAAATATTAATAAATTCTTCCCTTATTAAATCCCTAAAAAATTCTTCTTTATCAAAAAATTATTAATAAAGTTTAATAAAAACTGCAGATTGCCCTTTTATCTAGATAATTTTTCTGTTTTACTCTACGAAGTGGAGTGAAAACGAGCAAGGCAACACATTAAACGCTGAAATTATAAAATGGCGGAGTATAGTTAAGAGTGTTAAACTTTCTATTTCAAAATGATAACGGAAAATCAACATTATTATATAGCAAGCTTTGGGACTTTTGAAAATAAAAGAATATTTCGGTAATTCAACAATGACCTTATTATTCCTTAACCGCTTTATTTAAACTTTCATCAAGCGCCTTGTTTATTTTGATAGACTGATATTTAATCGATATCCCATAACTTCAGCCATCTTCTCCAAAAATCCTAAAGAAGGATTAACATTACCTGCCTCAAATCGGGCAATAGCTGATTGCTTTGTGTCAATCTTTTTAGCTAATTCTTTTTGAGTAATCCCTTTTTTAATACGTGCTGATATTAATTCAGATATTGCCTCATAGCGAGGTGTCAATTTATTGTATTCTTTTTTAATCTCTTTATTTTGCAATAATTCTGCTTTTAATTGTTTCCAGTTTTTCATAAGTATAAAGTGTTAACTTTTAAGCCTAATAAGATTAGTATAACATCTATGTTATATTATGACAAGGACTCTACAATCTAATTTAGATTGTTACAGAAGACTCAAGCGGATCTAATATTCATCTTAATACTATTTAATGTGCCTGAGTCGAAGAAGTTTCTCCTATAAAAGTATGATTAGATCAAAGCCATGTAAAGCATTTTACACAGATCGTTCAAGTTCTTGCATAAGTACTGTCTTAAAGTTTTTTATTATTGTCCAATGACTTCTAGGCAGAAATTGTTTTAATTCTTGTTCATAGTGGATATTGGATTTGTTAAGCAGGCTTAGAACCTTTTGAAGTACGTTTTTCTTCCGAGCAGGGATAAGATGAGCTCTTAACATAAAGTAAAGATCGTAAAAATCTCTTGCTTTTTGTCTACTTAAAAGCGCTTGAATCTTCTCTGTAACAAGTTGACTCTGAGAAAGAGAGATAAGCGTATATGGCGGTATGAAATCATTGGCAATAGTAACCACTTCTCTTTGCGTTCTTCCTTTTCTTTGAGAAATTTCGAGCTGAATAGCAATTTCTTGGTCGCGTAATGTGCAGTGAATAATCCCGATATAGCCTCCACTGGTTTTTTTGGATTCTTTTATATCTGTCCCTATTCCCTCCCGCTCAATTTCTCGAATAGTTTGGATCAAGATGTTCTCAATTTTGTTAATACCAGTAGTAGCTGAACTAAAATCCAAATCTTCTGAAAATCTAGGACTTTGATGAATAATTCTTAAAGCAGTACCACCTTTAAAGTAAATATTGTCTGCTTCCAGCTGTTGGTAAAAATACGAAAGGAAAAGATGTTGAATATATTCTCTTCTGATATTAAGCTCTGTTGACTGTAATTTTTTTGCTAGGTTTTGAATGACAGTGTTTGAAATCATAATAGAAAATTAACCAAGTTTAATAATTGTTTGTTTTCAAATAATTTTATATACATATTGATTTTTTCTCTATTAAGCGTTTTTATCCTGTAATAATTTCTGTCTTTTAAATTTGCGAAAAGGCGCTCATAATGAGGACTCTTTCTTAAGGATACAAAGTATAAATAGTCGACAAGCGCCTTTTCTTTTTCAGCCATTAAAAACGACCTCTGGGCCTGTTTGACCAATGAGTAACCAGTGAATGCTTCTTTTTTAATTGTTTTGTAGGAAAACGAGGCATGAGAGGTAGTAAATAGCCGTGTAGGCTTGGTGGTTGCTGACGTTAATATATATGGCATTTCTAAAAGTATATGATAATACGCAAGCGCGTACTCAAATGAGATATAGGAAGGTTTATATAATGCATTTGCTATTTCCTCTTCAGAAGGCGGATCGGTTTTGAGCATATAGGTGCCACGTTTCAGTCTTTGTAGAAAATCCTGCTGAACTTGTGTTTCTAAAAAATACTTAGTTGTATGAGAAGAGGTATTAAAAATACGCATAAAATCCTGAGCCCTGAATATGCACATATTCCTTTTTAATAGCTCTTTACGAACATGGATCGGTTTCAATAAAGTGTACATATTTATACTTAACTGAAATGATTATACTTATTATTATATCCCTTGTCAAGCGCTGACTTGATCTAATATTGTATCTTGGGAAAAATAGTGATTCTAATTCTATTAGCTTGCCTGCGTAAAAAGCATTAAGAAGGGTAAATTAATCGAATTGCACTTAGATTGAAATATAGATTAATATTCGATTTTCTGTTATTTATCCCATTTGGCGGAGAGGGCGGGATTCGAACCCGCGTGAGTCTTTCGACTCAAAGATTTAGCA
>CAZHJA010000018.1:0-16986 GCA_964532865.1 uncultured Gammaproteobacteria bacterium | reverse complement strand
AAAAGTACCTGAAAGAGTTTCTTCACATGTTAAAAAAATACTTGAAGAATTAAAAACTGAGCTTTAAAAATTAAGATTATTTAAATACTTTATTCCTAAGGAGTTACAGTTGGCTCTTCCTCTGGTGTCACAGTTGGTTCTTTCTCCCCAGGTGTTACGGTTGGTTCTTCCTCCCCAGGTGTCACAGTTGGCTCTTCTTCATCTTTAGTTTTCCCAATAATTACAATTACATCAAACTCATCATCTTCATCAAGAGCTTCGCTGTCTATAGTTACTATATAATTGTCTTTTAAATCATTTTTTACAAGATCTCCGTAATCTTCTTTGTCTTCTTTTGTTTGTATTGTGATATCTTCATAAGTATAATTATCAGCATTTCCAGTTTCTATATCCTTATATCCCATATCCTCAAGTTCTTCTGCAAGCTTAGATGCAATGCCAGCTGTTCCACTTCCATTTAATACTTTAATTTTTACAGCTTGTTTATCTGGTGTTGGTTCTGGTACAGGAGTTGAAGTTGGAGTGCTTTTCTCTTCTGATACTGGAGTTTTGTCAGGAGAACCTGTTTTAAACATAGGAAGAATAACAAAAAATGCGCCAGCTATTATAAGGATAATTGATACACTAATGATAATAAATTTGATTGGTTTAAATTTATTCTGAGAATAATTATTATCCATGTTTTTTATATATAGCAAAATATTTGAAGTATAATTATATCAAATAAAATTATAAATATATGCAAATAAAAACAGAAATATCTAACCTTATAAATTATAGGTTATACTTAACGATTTTGCAAGTAGTAGAAAATTATTTAAAAAAACAAAGATATTTGCGAATAGAGCTTCCAGTACTTTCTCCTGCTCTTATACCAGAGCTTAATGTTAAAGCTTTTGAAACAGAGCTTAAATATATTAAAAAAAAACAAAAATTATATCTAACTCCTTCGCCAGAGTTATTTTTAAAAAGATTGTTAGCCCATAACATTGGCAACTGTTATTATCTTGGAAAATCATTTAGAAATAATGAGCAGAATTCAAGCCTTCATTCATTTGAGTTTACAATGCTTGAGTTTTATAAAATCGGTTCTAATTATATGGAAATGGCCAACGAATTTCTTAAAATGATTCAATATATTTCAAAAATCATATTTGGTAAAAAAGTAATTGAATATAATGGTAAGGAGATAGATTTGAGTAAATTTGAGAAAATTAGTATTACCCAAGCATTTGAAAAATATGCAGGAATTAAAGAAAAAGAGCTTTTTAATAAGTCTTTATTTTTGAAAAAAGCAAGGGAGAAAAAATATACAGTTAAGGGTTTTTCTTATGAAGAATTATTCTCACAAATATATGCAACTGAAATTGAGCCCAATTTAGGAATAAATGGGTATCCTACGCTTATATATAATTATCCAAAAGACTTTTCCTCTCTTTCAAAATTAAGTTCAGACAAAAAGACAGCAGAGCGTTTGGAAATATATATATGCGGAATTGAATTGGCAAACTGTTATACTGAGCTTAATTGCTGGAAAGAACAACAAAAGAGATTTAAAATTAGAAAAGCATCTCATTCTGTTGACATGGGATTGATAAAAGCATTACAATATGGACTTAAGAATTGTGCTGGTATTGCAGTTGGCATGGAAAGATTGGGAATGATTTTTGCTGATGTAAAATCAATTCACAAATTAAGACTTATTAATATTGTAAATAATTAATAAAATATGAAAGTAAATGCAGGCAATTTAAAAAAAGGAAATTTTGTCTTTCAGAACAATGAAATTTGGCAAATACAAAAAGCAGATTTCTATTCTCCAGGAAAAGGATCAGCATTAATGAAAACAAAGTTAAAAAGTTTAAACTCTGGAAAAAATGTAGCATATACATATAAATCAGGAGAAATCGTTGAAACACTTTCAGTTGACTGTATGGAAATGCAATATTTATATAAAGACAATAATAGCTTGTATTTTATGAATGAAAGAGATTATAACCAATATGCGATTCCTATTTCTACTATTGGTAAAGTAGTTGACTTTATTAAAGAAGGGGCAAAATATTTTGTATATGTTTATGAAGATAAGGCATTAACTATTCGTCCTTCAACCAGTGTAATATTGAAAATTATTAAAACAGAAGATGCTATAAAAGGAAATACTGCATCAGGAGGAGCAAGGAAGACGGCAAAGGTTGAGACTGGAGTAACTGTAATGGTGCCTCTTTTTGTTAAAAATGGAGAATCAATAATTATTAATCCTGAAACAGGGCAATATGTAGAAAGAATAAAGGTTTAAGAGCTTGTTAGTATATATTAAACTCATCTTATGCTTTCAGTAGGAGATATATTTAAAAAAGAAAGGGAAAAACAAGGAATCTCTTTAAAAAATATTGAAAAGAAAATTAAAGTAAGAGAGAAATTTCTAAAAGCAATTGAAAATAATAACTGGAATTATTTTACTTCTAAAGTATATATTTCAGGAGTTATTACTAATTATGCAGAGTATTTAGGGCTAGATACAGAAAAGCTTCTTGCATATTTTAGAAGAGATTATGAAAGAAGAGAAAAAATTAGATTCAGTAAAAAAATATCAAGCAAATATTTAACACCAGAAACAAAAAAATATGCAACTATTGCTGTTGTTATTGTGTTTTTGATTTTTTTAAGTTATTTTGGATATCAGTTAAAATGCTTTTTTTCTCCTCCAAATATAAATATTATATCCCCTCTTAAAAATACATTTCAAAATATTAATAAAATTACCATTAGGGGCCAAACTGAAAAAGACGCTTTAATTTTTATTAAAGAAGAAAGAGTGTATCAAAATAAAGAAGGTATATTTGTATATGATTTGCCTTTGCAAAAAGGAAATAATGAGTTGATAATTGAGGTTGAAGGTCCTAATGGAAAAAAAACAATATTAAAAAAAGTATATATAATGGAGGAGCTATAGCTTAAATTTTAAGCAACTTTTTTAAAAAGCAAATATTTGTAATATTATTTGAAGAATAGATATTTTTGAATCCTAATCTTTTTGCCTCACTAATAATTTTATCCTGAAAATAAGTTTTTCTTATCTCTCCTGATAATCCTACTTCTCCTGTAAAACAAGAATTTGAAGACAAGGAAATATCTTTTATTGAAGAAATAAGAGAGGCAATAAATCCAAGGTCTGCTCCTGTAGATTTAATATCTACTCCACCAACTATATTTACATATATATCGTATTTATCAAGAGAAATCTTTAAATGCTTTCTAACAACAGCAAGAAGAAGAAGAATCTTATTATAATTCAATCCTTTTACAACCCTTCTTGGTATAGGAAGCATTGTTGGTACAGCTAATGTTTGAATTTCAAAAAAAAGAGATCTTTTTCCCTCAGCAATTCCAACAATAGCCTTTCCTTCCAATTTTTGACTTTTATTTTCAAGAAAAAGAAGTGGGTTTTTAACTTCATGAAGACCAGTTTCTTTCATTTCAAAAATACCAATTTCATGGCTTGCTCCATATCGATTTTTCCTGCTTCTTAAAATTCTAAAGTTTGATACCTTTTCTCCTTCAAAATTAATAACACAGTCAACCATATGTTCTAATGTTTTTGGACCTGCAATATCTCCGCCTTTTGTAATGTGACCAATTATAATTACACTTTTTTTATACTTTTTTCCAAACACAGCTATTTGAGCAGCAGTTTCTTTTAACTGACTAATACTTCCAGGAGGTGAGTCAATTTCTTTTGAATATATGGTTTGAATAGAATCAATAACAATAACATCATATTTGTTTTCCATATCTTTAAGCCCTTTAATAATCCCTTCAATCTGCAAAGAATCTGAAAATAGCATATTGTCCATATTAGTTTTTAACCTTTGTGCACGTTCTTTAATCTGTTCTGCAGATTCTTCACCTGATATGTAAATTGTTTTTGTGTTTTGAAGGGATTGAAGAAGCAGGGTGGATTTTCCTACTCCAGGCTCTCCAGTTAAAAGAATTATTGCTCCTGGAATAAGTCCTCCTCCTAAAACCCTATCAAATTCAAATATGCCTGTTTTTATTCTGCCTTTTTGAAGCGTTGATATTTTCTTTAATGTAGTTATTTTCATTTTCATAAGCTTTTCTTTTTTTGTACTAGAATCTTTTTCAAAAGATGGTTGTTCTTTAAATGTTTTCCATTGAGAGCAATTCGGGCATTTTCCCAGCCATGAAGCAGAACCATAACCACAGTTTGAGCAGATAAATAAAGCCATATTACATTTTATCAACAGTTTTAATTCCTAATAAATACAAACCGTTTTTAAGAACAATTCCAACACTTTTTGTTAATGCAAGTCTAAACAATTTCTTTTTTTTATCAGCTTTTAATATTGGGCATTTTTGATAAAAGAGATTGTATTCTTGAGCTAAGAGATATAGGTAGTTGCAAATTAGATTTGGAAAGTAAGTTTTTCCTGCTTTTATAACAATTTCAGGGAATTTATACAGTCTTCTTAAAATATTAATTTCTTCCTTTTCCAATTTTTCCAAATCTTGCTGAGGCAATTTAATATTGTCTATATTTGAATTATCTAAAACGGATTTGCATCGAACATATGTATATTGAAGATAGGGTCCTGAATTGCCTTCTAATGACAATGATTCTTTAAAATCAAAAGTAATATCATGTCCAGTATTGACTTTTAAAAACGAATATTTTATTGCACTTAATGCAATTTTTTCAGATATATTATCTATTTGGTTATTAGGAATATCTTTGCCTTTTTTAATTATTAAAAAGACATTTTCTTTAATTTTATCAATTAACTCTTCTCCGGTAATAATATTTCCTGTTCTACTTGACATTTTCCCCCCTTTTAATTTAACCATTCCATGTGTAATATGATGAGTTTTTGCGCCCAATTCTGGATTAATAATTTCTAGTGCTTTTAGTATTACTTTAAAATACTCTTTTATCTCATTATCAGTAATAATAAGTGATAAATCATATGAAAAATCATTATATTTTGCACTTATTAATCCTAAATCTTTAGCTTCATATGTTGGAAGTCCTTGGGAGTTTACAAATACTCTTGTGTGAAGACCATATTTTTCTCCTTTAAAAATAATTGCTCCTTTATTTTTTTCAAAAACTTGAGATTTCATGTTCTTTTCAACGTATTTTAAACCTATTTTTGCCATATCTTTCTCAAAATAATAAAAGTCAAATTTAGTCCCAATTCTTTTATAAATATATTCAAAATACTTTAATGACCATTTTCTTCCAAGCTCGTACAGTTCTTTTACGCTATTATCAAGTTCATAAATCTTTGTATTTAATTTAATTATTTCTTCTTTTGCATTTTTGTCCTGATCATATGCGTTTGCGCCATATGAATAAGCTTTGCCCATAAAATTTACCTTTTCTTTAACATCTTTGTTTTTCAGATCTTCCAAAGAAATATTTTGCTCTTTCATATTTTTCTGCATTCCATATATTGATTTTGCAACGTGTAGTCCTACATCTCCTTGATAATTTGCTCGCTTTACATTTGCATTCATAAATTCATGTATTCGAGATAATGATTCTCCTACAATATTGCTGTATAAATGGCCTATATGAAATTCTTTAAATGGATTTGGATCTGTAAATTCAACTAATACTTTTTTATTTTCAAAAATATCTGTTTTCCCATATGATTCATTTTTATTAATAATTTCAGATAAATTATTATAGAGAATCTTTTTACTAATCCAGAAATTAATAAATCCAGGCTTTACAACTTCTACTTTTTCAACTAAATTATCTTTTTCAAAATTATTTTTAATATCTTTTGCAATGCTTATTGGATTTTTGCTAAGTTGTTTTGAAAATTTTAATGGTGCAGTTCCTGAATAATCGCCGAAATTAAAATATTTAGGATCTTCAAGAAAGGCTTGAGAGTCTGATATGCCTATTTTTTTAAGAGCTTGAATATAATTTTTCAGAATCTTATCTTTTATCATAGATATATGATATCACATAAGAAAAAGATAGGAAGAAAGTGTCATTTTGACAAAGCATTAAGAAATGAAGAAACAAGAGAAATGATAATACTAAAAAGTATTGCCCAAAGAAGATTTTTTACATGAAAACCATGTACTATAGAACTTGTTAGAAGAACTATTGCCCCGTTTATTATAAATGTGAATAATCCTAAAGTAAGAATATTAATAGGCAGTGTTAAAATTATAAGGATGGGCTTAAGCAAAGTATTTACTATACCTAAAATTATTGCAACAACAATTGCCGCCAATATATTTTCTACTACAATACCAGGAAGGACATAAGCTGTAATTATTACTGCAAGAGTACTGATAAGTAATTTAATTATCATATATTTCAGAATTTAGTTTAATATATTAAATATTATTTTTCAATATTTTTTTAGTTATTTCTAACAACTTGATTTATTTGCTCCATAATTTTAAAATATGAGTAATTTTATGAAGAAAAAACTATTTTTCTTTTTTATTTTAATTGTAATTTTTGGAGTATTTGTTTTTATTCGTTTTTTTTATCTTAATAAAAAAGAGGAAACAGGAATACTAAAGATAATTTCATCTCCTAATACAAGCATATTTATTAATAATGTAGCAACAGGAAGAACTCCCTTTGAAGATAGATTTCCCGCTGATAAATATATTATCAAACTAATTCCAGAAGGCACAGCAACGGATACTGCATCGTGGAGCGGGAAAGTTAGCGTGTATAAAAACGCATTAACATATATTAGCCGAGATCTTGGGTCTTCTGATATCAGTTCTTCAGGAGAGATTTTTACAATAATTAAAATGGAGCATCCTCCAACAAATGCTCAATTTGGCGAAATCTATGTAGAAACAGAGCCTCAAGGATCAATAGTTCATCTTGATAATGATGAAAAAGGAGTTTCTCCAGCAATAATGAAAGATATTCCAAAAGGAGATCATGAACTCTCAATTAGTATGCCTGGATTTTTCAGCAGAACAAGAAAAATAAACATTGTTGCCGGACACAAAGTAAATGCATATATTAAACTATCGATTGATGAGTCGCAAAAGAAACTTCAAGAAGAGAAAAAAGAAAAAGAAGCAACAGACAGTGCTGAGTTAAATGAAAAAGAAGTGGTTATAATAAAAAATACTCCATCAGGTTGGTTAAGAGTAAGAGAAGAACCAAAGATAACAGCTTCAGAATCCGCACAGGTTAATGAAGACGAAAAGTATGATATTCTTGAGGAAAAAGATGGGTGGTATAAAATTGAATATGATCAAGAAAATGAAAAACAAGGATGGATATCAGGAGAATATGCAGTAAAGCAAGAAGAAAATGAAGAAGAGGAAAATGAAGAAGAAGAGGATTAGCTTTTGTCCTTCCAAACAATTTTATTGTAAAGAAAGTATGAGTAAGGGATAATGATAAACAAGATTATTCCTACTTTGTATAGATACCATAATGATTTTCCAAATACTTGAGACATGAATGCTACTCCTATTGTTTGAATAATTATTGATCCTGACGAAATTAAATTAAATTTAAGAAAGCTAAAGATATAACTTTTTTTTCCTGTTTTTATTTTCTTATGAGAAAAGGCCCAAAGATTATTAAATGTAAAATTGCAAATGATTGCAGTCTCTGTACTTATCATTGTAGCAATCCAAACTTCTATATTTAGTATTTCTATACCTAAATATGAAATTGCAAAATCAACAATAAAACCAAATATTCCTACAATGGCAAATTTAATAAATGATGAGTTTAAGAAAATATATGTAAATATTTGAAAAATATATTGCCCAAAGTTAATTTTTGAAACGCCTGCATTTCTATCTGAAAAATTTATTGGGATTTCTTCAATTTTTGCTCGATTTTTCAATGCTTTATCAATATTTGCTATTTGAAAAACATATCCACTATAGTTTTTTACATAGCAAATTGCAGATTTTACAACCCATATTTTCATTGCTCGATACCCAGATGTCCAATCAGTAATCTTAGGCTTCATGAATCCAAAGCGAATAATAAGATTGCCAAAGATAGAAAACAGCTTTCTGTGTATTCCCCAATCTTTTGGGATAGAACCTCCCTTTATATATCTTGATCCAATAACAAAATCAGCTCCTTTTTCAATTTTTTTTAAGAATTTAGAAATGTCATAGGGGTCATGAGAAAGATCAGCATCCATTTCAAAAACAACATATGGATTAAAATGTTTAATAACATATTCAAATCCTATTGAATATGCTTTTCCCAAACCTTCTTTTTCAGTTTCAATTAAGTAAAGACAGGAATTATTTTTTTGAAGTGTTTTAACTATTTTTCCTGTATTATCTTTTGACTTACTATCAATAACAAGAATATTAAAATCCCAATTATTTATTGTTTTAATTATTTTAAATATTTTCTCTAAAAGTATTTTAATATTTCCTCCCTCATTATATGTAGGTAGAATTATTGTAGCTTTTCTCATACAAACATTTTCTTAAAATAATCAATAGTTTTATTTAAGCCTTGTTTGAGCAATACTTTTGTTTCCCATTTAAGAAGTGTTTTTGCTTTAGAAAGATCAGGCCTTCTTTTTTTTGGATCATCTTCTTCAATGTTGAATTTAATAATCTTTGATGAGCTTTTAGTTATATTTTTAATAATATTGGCAAGTTCATTTATTGACTTTTCGTATGTACTTCCTAAGTTTATAACCTGTCCAGCAAGATTATCTATAGTCCCCAGTCTGAATAATCCTTCAGCCATATCTGAAACATAACAAAAGGATCTGGTTTGAGTTCCATTCCCATAAATTGTAATGTTTTTATTTGTAAGTGCCTGCATAATAAAATTAGACACAACTCTACCATCATCCTTTTCCATATTAGGTCCATATGTATTAAATATTCGAGCAATTCTTATATCAATATTGTATTTTCTGAAATATGACATAGTTAAAGATTCAGAGAATCTTTTACCTTCGTCATAGCATGATCTAACTCCGTTTGGATTCACATTGCCAAAATATGTTTCTTTTTGAGGATGTATTAGGGGATCTCCATATACTTCAGATGTTGATGCTAAAACAAAAATTTTACTTTCACTTTTTTTCATATATTCAAGCACACGATATGTTCCTTGAGAATTTGTCAATAGTGTTTCAATTGGATATTTTTTATATTGTATAGGAGAGGCAGGTGAAGCTAAATGATATGCAATATCAGTACTTGGTAGTTCTGAAAAGTCAAATTTTTGAATATCATCTGAAAAGAAATGGAAATTATTTAATTGTTTTAATTCTTCAATATTTTTTTCAGATCCTGTAATAAAATTATCAATTCCAAACACTTCATATTTTCTTTTTAAAAACAACTTGCAAAGATGAGAGCCAATAAAGCCTGCGGCTCCAGTAACAAGAATTTTCATATGTTTCTCCCTATTCCAAAATATTTAAATCCTAAATCTTTCATTTTTGTAGGACTATATATATTTCTTCCATCAAAAATTATATAGTTTTTCATATATTTTTTTACTTTATTCATGCTTATTTGTTTGAATTCATCCCATTCTGTTAGTATGCATAAAGAGGAAGCATCTTTAACAGCTTCATATGGATTATTTGCATAGTTTAAAGAGTTTCCAAACACAGTTTTTATATTATCCATAGCTTCTGGATCGTAAACTGTAATTTTGAAACCTTTTTTTAATAATTCTTGGATTATATAAATTGAAGGAGCAAAGCGAATATCATCAGTATTAGGTTTAAAGCTTAAACCCCATATTGCAATGTTTTTTCCACTTGCATTTTTAATAATCTTTTGAAGAAAATATTTTGCTGCTTGTTTATTAACTTCTTCAATTCCATCAAGCATCTTTGTATCAATTTCTAATTTTTTTCCTATATTAACAAGAGCTTTAACATCTTTTGGAAGACATGAGCCTCCATATCCAACTCCAGGGTAGAGAAATACCCTGCCTATTCTATTGTCTATTCCTACTGCATCCAAGACAGTTTCGACATTAGCCATTGTTTTTTCACAATAAAAAGAAATAAGGTTTGCATAGGATACTTTACAGGCAAGCATTGCATTGCTGGCGTATTTAATAAGCTCGGCTGATGCAAGGTCTGTTATTATTCTTTTTCCGCCAATTGGTTGATGAAGCTCTAATATTTTATCTATAGCAATTTTGGATTCTGAGCCAATAACAATTCTGTCAGGCGAAAGTGTATCCTGTAAAGCTGTTCCTTCGCGCAGGAATTCAGGACATGAAGCAACAGCTACTTTTGAACTTTTAGATTTATTTCTATTAATTGCTTCTTCTATCTTTTTATTTGTTCCAACAGGCACTGTACTTTTACAAGATACGATACTAAAACCAGTTTTTAATGATTTTCCAATATTTTTTGCAACATTAAGTACAGTTGAAAGATCTGCTTCTCCATTTTTTTTAGGAGGAGTTCCAACTGTGATAAAAATTATTTCAGATTTAGACACAGCTTCTTTAATATCTAGTGTAAAGTTAATTCTTTTTGCTTTAATATTTTTTTCCAATAATTCTTTTAAGCCAGGTTCATAAATAATAGGATCTCCATTTTTTAGTTTTTGAATTTTTCTTGCCGTATGTCCAACAACCCATACAGTATTTCCAAAATTTGCAAATACACATGCTGTAACAAGTCCTACATATCCGTGTCCTATAAATGTAATTGTCATAAAGCTTAATAATATCCAATTTAATTTATAATAACAAGGTTTAGTTTTCTAAACTAGAAGATATAGTTTAGTCCTTGTTGAAACGTTTTCATTTTATAGAAATTATTTTTCTTTGATTTAATTTCTGCGCATTTGGGTCTTATAGCTTTATTTTTAATATATTCATCATATGTTATTGATTTTATCAACTTATTATTTAATTTAAATTTCTGAGCTATTAATAGTCCCGCATCATATGGAGACAAGCTATTTCCTCCAACAATATGAAATATTTCAGGAGAATAATTATTTAACAAATATTTTAATGCATAGGCAATATCATCTACAAATGTTAAAGTAATTTTTGCATCTGTCATCATAAATAATTCTTTTCCATTTTCAAGCAATGATTTTATTTTCCATACAAAATCTGGTTTTCTTTTAAAATATGTTCGATAAGGATAAGCAATCCTTACTATCATAGCTTTATCTTTTACAATTTCTTCTGCTTCAAATTTAGTTTGGGCATAATATCCAAGAGGATTTGGAATACTGTCTTCATAATATGGAGGATTTTTACCGTCAAATACAGCCTCTGTTGAGATATATATGAATTGTTTTGATTTTGCTTTTACTGCCTCAAATAAATATCTGGTTCCATTTAGATTAAGATTATATGCTTTTTCCCTTTCCTTTTCAGCTTGATCTACATTAGTATACGCGGCTAAATGAAGAAGAATATCAAAATTAATTGAACCTATCTTTTTATTAACAGAAAGCTTATTAGTAATATCTACTTCTTTTTGCAAAAGAGGAATAAAATCAAAGTCATTATTAAGAAGTTCAATTAATCGTGTGCCAATTAATCCTGTTGAGCCTGTTATTGCAACTTTAAGCATATTAATTATTTTTGTTTCTATTTATTATATTGTTTTTTGTAATATTTTAAATATTCACCTGATTTTATTTTTTCCCACCAATCCTTATTGTCCTTATACCATTTAACTGTTATTTCCAATGCTTTATCAAAGTTTTGTTTTGGAGACCATCCAAGCTCACGTTTTATTTTACTCCAGTCTATTGCATATCTTCTATCATGTCCTGGTCTGTCTTTTACATATTCAATACAATCTATATCCATTCCCATTATTTTAACTATCTTTTTTATTACATCAACATTAGATATGTCTTGAGTTAATCCACCAATAAGATAGGTTTTACCTATTTTGCCTTTTTGAAGAATTAAATCAATTGCCGCGCAATGGTCTTTAACATAAAGCCAATCACGAACATGCAAGCCATCTCCATAGACAGGAATCTTTTTACCTTCTAATATATTTGTTATTGCAAGTGAAACAAATTTTTCAGGAAATTGATAAGGTCCAAAGTTATTTGAGCAATTGGATATTGTTACAGGCAAATTATATGTATCAGCATAAGCCTTAACTAAATGGTCAGAAGCTGCTTTTGAGGCGGAATAAGGACTGTGTGGATCATATGCGGTTTTTTCATTAAATTTCTTGACTGAATTTAACTGCAAGCTTCCAAATACTTCATCTGTTGAAATATGATGGAATCTTGAAATATTATTTTTAACAGCAGATTCTAAAAGAGTATATGTCCCTTGAATATTAGTTTTAATAAAAGGAGCAGCATCAAGAATAGATCTGTCTACATGACTTTCTGCTGCAAAATGAACAATAATATCAACTTTTTTTACCAATTCATCAACAAGCTTTCTATCACAGATATTTCCTTTAACAAATGAATAATTGGAGTTATTTTCAATTTCTTTTAAACTCTCTAAGTTGCCGGCATATGTAAGAAGATCAAGGTTGATTATTTTATCAGAAGGATATTTATTAAGCCAATAAAGAATAAAATTCGAACCAATAAATCCAGCACCTCCTGTGACTAATAGCTTCATAACTGTATTTTATCACAATTTGAATTGAATTTTTTAAAAAGAATAATATAATTTAAGGCAAGGTTTAATTATTTATGCTTTGTTTATATGATAATAGAAACAGAAATAGGTAAAGAAGTAAATAGAGCTAAAGTAGAATGTCAGGACTGTGTTTTTATGATAGATGCCGAAGTCCCGCAATCATATAATATCCCTAGGCTTTTCAAATTAGCTGAATTTGTTGTTATAGAAACCAAAAAACATAAGAAAAAATATCCTGACCATACTGTAGAAGCTACATTATTTGGAAAACTAGCCGTAGTTTATATTACATTAGTATCATAATTTATTTATCATACTTTCCAATATTAACCACCTTTTCTTTTTAACTTTATGTGAAACATCATCTTTTAATATTTTTTCTGCTGCAGTATAAGGTCTTGGTGAATATATTGATATATATGCTTTTTTAAATTTTGCTTTTTTACACAAATCTATTGTATTTTGAAATTCTTTACTTGTTTCTCCAGAAAATCCTACAATAATATCTGTAGTTATTTTAATATTTTTAACTTTCTTTTTTAGCTTTTTTATTAAATCTAAATATTCTTGTTTTGTATACCACCTATTCATTCTTTTTAATACATTATTATCTCCTGACTGGACAGGTAGATGAATAATGCGTGTAATGTTTTTGTTTTTTTCAATAACATCAATTAATTCATTACTAAAATCCCATGGATTTGAAGAGAGAAAATCAACTTTTTTAAATCCCAATTTTGCAACTTCATTTAAAAGATGGGGGAATAATGTAGGAATTCTAAGTTTTCCTAAGTGTTTTACATAAACAGGCTTTAAGTCTTTTTTTTCTTTTTTTGATTTTAATATGTCTGCTCCATATGAGTTAACATTTTGTCCTAAAAGCGTAATATTTTCATAGCTATTTTTTTTTAATTCTTTGCATTCTTTAATAATGTCTTTATAAGGTACACTGACTTCTTTTCCTCTTGTCATTGGAACTATACAATATGTACAAAAGTTATTGCATCCATTTGATATTGGAACCCATGCGCTTTTTTTATCAGTTCTTAAGGGGGGAGTATCAAATCCAATCTCTTCAATAGGCATAAATTCATCTACCTGAGGCATTACTCTTCTGATTTTTTTTAGATATTTTCCTGTTTTATCTTTAAATGCAAGACCTACCATGCATCCTGTTACAATAATCTTAAAATATTCATTATTTTCTCTCTTTTTTTCCTTAAGTTTTGCAAGATTATTTACCAATCCATATACTCTATTTTCTGCAGATTGACGAACTATACAAGTATTTATTACAACAATATTTGCATCTTTGTATCCTTTAGCTTTTAATACACTTGATTTTTTAAAAGTATTTGCAATTCTTTCAGAGTCTGATACGTTCTGCTGGCACCCAAAAGTCTTTATGAAATATTTCATGTGATTTTCTTTATTTTGCCTATTATGTATATAAATGTAAGTAATATAATAGCTATTGCTACAAATGCAATAAGTTTTTGAAATCCTTTAAAAAATAAACTGGATATTCCAAGTATAAATGTTATTGCCCAATAAAAACATGCAACTCTTCTTTTTCCCCATCCAATTTCAAGAAGCCTATGGTGGAAATGCCCCCAATCAGCTTTAAATGGTGACTTTTTGTTAATGACTCTTCTTGTTATTGTATATACTGCATCAATTAAAGGAACAGAAAGAATTAAAATTGCAGTACCTACTTTACCAAATGATAAAATTGCAAGAATTCCAAGAAGGAATCCAGCAAGTGCTCCTCCACCATATCCAGGCATTATTTTCTGAGGATAAAAATTATGCGGAAGAAATCCTAAATATGCTCCAGCAACAATAAATGAAAGAAACATAACAGTTGTTATGTTAATATCATGACTGACAAAGCGCTGTGAAATAAGTGCAAGGAAAAATGCTGCAATAGCAACAAATCCTGGGAGTTGCCCATCAACTCCCTTGCTCCAATTAATCATATTCATAGTCCAAGTGAGCCAAACAATTGCCAATATATCAGATAAAATTAAAAGATTTCTTATCCCAAATAAATTTACTGTTAAAACAACTTGATCAAGACGTATTATTCCTCCCAAGGGATTTGATATATATGGAATTCCTAATCCACATACAACAACAATAGAAGAGATTAAAATGTTTGCTCCAAAACGCAAATATGGAGACAAATCATAGTAATCATCAAGAATACCAATAACAAGAAGAAAAAAGCTTGCGACAAGAATACCAATAATTATTTTTGACATAGGAAGGAATAAAAGGGAGCTTATTAAAAGTGTAAAATAAATAGGTAGTCCTCCTCCTCTGGGTATTATTCCTTTATGAGTATGGGCAGGATGCTTTCTCTTTTTTTTGTTTGTAACAAGAGAAAATTTTTTAGCAAACTTAATTGTAGGTATTGTAAGAAGAAATGAGATAAAAGTTGCGATTATGAAAATAATTAAAGGAGGCATATTAGGAAATAAGCAAAATTATTTTAACAAAAATTAGAGTTATACAGATTATTAAAAATATATTTATATATTGTACTGCTTTTTTAATAAAATCATTTTCAGCAAAAAATCTGTTCTTTATCCATATATTTACAAAAAAGAACCCATTTACAATTATTGGAAGAAATCCAATCATCCAAAGTTCTGCTAATTGATTTTTTCCCCAAGGAGCAGAATAAAATAAAGGAATCTGTGGAGGAAGTTTATTGAATTTTAGTCCAAAAATAAAAATCATTATTGCATTTCCTGCTATTAGAAAATAATATTGCATATTTATTAAATATTATACCTAATCGTAAGTGTTTAATACATTTTTTTTACTTGAAACCGCTTGCAGAGAGCTTTTACTTTTTTTAGAACTATCTTTATATCAGGAGTATTATTAATAATTTTAGTTCTTATACTTTTCTTTCTTTCTTCAATAGATGCTATTTTCATTTTTTCTTTTGATTTTGCAAGACCTTGAATTATTTGATTTAAATACTTTGCAATTTGTATCATTTCCTGTTTTTTCATTCCTCTGCTTGTTATTCCAGGTGTTCCCAGCCTTATTCCTGAAGGATAAAATCTAGGATTAGTATCATGTGGAACAGCATTTCTATTTAATACAACTGCCGCTTTTTCACATGCTTCTGCAGCAGTATTTCCTAATATATTTTTGTTTTTTAAATCAATAAGTAAAAGATGAGAGTCTGTTCCTCCTGATACCAAATTGAAATTATATTTGATAAGTTCTTTTTCTAGAATTTTTGCATTTAATATAATTTGTTTTGAATAAGCTTTAAATCTTTTTGTTGATGCTTCTTTTAATGCAACACCGATTCCTGCAATTGCATTAATATGTGGCCCTCCTTGTAATCCTGGAATAATACTTCTATCAATTTTTTTTGGAAGATCTTGATCTTTTTTTATCCCTTTTTTTGTTAGCATAATCATAGCACCTCTTGGGCCTCTTAATGTTTTGTGAGTTGTTGTTGTAATAATATGTGCGTAAGGCACAGGTGTTGGATATACATTGGATATTATAAGTCCTGAAAGATGAGATATGTCTGCCAAAAGATAAGCATTTACACTGTCTGCTATTTTTGCAAAAAGTTTCCAATTAATTATTCTTGGATATGCTGTGGTTCCTGCAACTATAATTTTGGGTTTTTCTTTTTTTGCAATTCTTTGTATTTCATCATAATCTATATATCCTGATTTATTTAATCCATACTGAATTGAATTAAAAAATCTTCCAGTAACTGAAACAGGAGCCCCATGTGTTAAGTGTCCTCCAAATTCAAGAGCAAGACCTAGTAATTTATCCTTTTCTTCAAGTAAAGAAACATATACAGCAAGATTAGCAGGAGAACCGGAATGAGGCTGAACATTAACATACGGTACATTAAATAGTTTTTTTGCTCTTTTAATTACAAGTTCTTCAATTTGGTCAATAAATTCCTGTCCTTGGTAATATCTTTTTTTTGAATAGCCTTCTGCATATTTATTTCCTAAAACTGATCCTACTGCAAGGCTTACGGCGCGTGATACGATATTTTCTGAAGGAATCATCATAAGAGTATTTTGTTGACGTTTTTCTTCTTTTTTAATGAGGCTTGATATTTCTTTATCTGTTTTATTTAAGTAATTCATATTAACTAAATTTATTTATATACATTTTAATATCTTGTTGCAATTTCAAATGAATTATTATGGTTTAATATAAAGGCTTTTTTTGGATATATTGGAATTGTTTTAGCTATCTTTGTTTTTGAAATAAGTGCTTTTCCAATATAATTTGGAATTTCTTCATATGATTTTCCATATATAAATACTCTATTTTCATCAAAATAATATTGCACTTTATGA
>CAZHJA010000017.1:13163-17290 GCA_964532865.1 uncultured Gammaproteobacteria bacterium | reverse complement strand
CTAAAGCTTCTCTTGAATGTATAAGCTGGTTATACAACAATGGGAAAATAATTAACAAACTTAATATAAAGCCTGGAAGTATTAATAATAAAGTCTTTATTTTCTTTTTTATTAATAAGTAAATATACATTGTTAAAATAAAAAATATAGATCCGTAAAATGTTAAAAAACTTAAAAAAAGAAGAGTGTTGCATAATAATATATCTTTTAATTGCTTTTGTTTAAGAACCTTAATGTAATAATAAAATCCTGCACAAAGCAGAAATACTGTCATCATATACATTCTTGCTTCTTGAGAATAATATACAATCAAAGGATTAAAAAGGAAAAAGGCAGCGCTCCAAAACCCGATATTTTTACTTTTTAATAATTTTCCTGTTTTAAATATATATAGTCCTGAAAAGAGAGAAAATATTATTGACGGCATTCTTAACGCGCTTTCCGAGGTCCCAAATACTTGCGTAAAAATGTAGGTTAAAAAATAATACAAAGGAGGATGAAAATCATAAACAGAAAAGAACTTTACAATTTCAAATAAATTATATTGACTTATAACTCTTGCAGTAATTCCTTCATCAAGCCATAAAGACTGATTTATAGCAATTAAACGAATTAAAAATGCAAATAAAAAAAGAAGTATTAGTTTCTTTTTCATACTTTATGATTTAAGTATATATTATGCGTAAATTATTAATTTATCTTGTAAATATTTAAGTACTAATCTAAATCTTCAGATTCAGTTGAGGCTTTAATTGGAGTAGGAGTAATTTCTTCAGCTACATTATTAATATATTTATTAATTTCATCCCATTGGTCAAGACCGCTTTTTGGAATAAGAGAATACCCATCACATGGAGTCAACATATAGTCTGTTAAGTTCTTTTTATTTGTAAGTATGATATTATCAATTTTATAGTCTTCAGACTTATTTGCCTCAGCAAGAAACTTCTTTAACACATCAGCAGGAATATCAAGTTTTATTCTTGTTTTCATTTCATCAAGAAGAGGAATAATTTTTGGAATAAACCCAATATTAATAATTTTGTCTCTCATTGCCTGAAGAAATAATTGCTGTCTTGCTGCTCTTCCAAAATCATTTCCATCCTGCAGTGAATGTCTGGAGCGAACATATTTTAAGGCCGTTTCTCCATCCATACGTATTTCCCCAGCATCAAAATGCAAATGTTCATATCTACATGGAAATGCTAAATTAGGAGTTTCCGTTGCATTTTTTACAAATTCTTCAAGTTCAGGTTTATCTTTAAAAAGTTTATCTCTTTCCTCTTCGTTAAATGGAGGTTTAATAAAGTCTTTAATTTGTTCAAATTCTTCATCTCTACCACATAGCTCATCTTTTTTACCTGCAATTGGATATTCATAATCATCAAATGAGCGCTCTACATTAATATCAACACCTCCTAAGATGTCAACGGCTTTTTTAAATCCTTCAAAATCAATAACTGCATAATAATCAATAGGTTCTCCAATTATTTGTTCAATTACAAGCTTGACTAAATCTCCAGCACCTTCCTCTCCTGAAAATTTTTTGGGAATATCAGGATAGTTTTTATTAAATAGCCCCATTTGATAAACTGCATTTATTTTTCCATGAAAGCTACTTTTTGATTCTGTAGGAATTTTAATACAAATATCTCTTGGAAGAGAAATAAATAGTGCTTTCTTTTTTTTCAAATCAAGTCTTATTACCATCATTGTGTCTGTAAGATAAGTCCCATCATGAGCTCTTCCGCTTTCATCAATACCTCCATAACCCATAAGAAGAATATTAAAAATATGCTGTTCTTCAGGTGGTTTATTAAACAAAGGATTTTTACTCTCTGAATAAATATGGGTATAAAAGTCTGTAAATTTAATATAGTAATATCCAGCTGCAGCAATAATAATTAAAACCAAAATAACAATAATTTTTTTCATAAATAATAAAAATGGAGCGGGTGAAGGGAATCGAACCCTTTACTTCACCTTGGAAGGGTGACATTTTACCGGTAAACTACACCCGCACATATATATCTAATATATGAAGTATATTATACTAAACTTAAGCTCTGTTCTTCAAATAAATATTTTGGCTTTCACGAAGTTCCTCATTTTTATTTATCCCTATCCCAACCTCTCTAAATCTAACAACAAGAGCCACTACTTTTTTATTCATTTTAACGGCTTCTTTTACAATGTCAGTGATATAGTATTCACCTGATGCTTTTGATTTTTTTAGAGTTTTAATTTGTTTTTTAAGAAATTTAAAATTAAAGCAGTAAAATCCTGCGTTTACCTCCTTTATTTTCTTCTGCTTTTCATCTGCATCCTTTTGCTCAACAATATCTAATATTTTACCCCTTTTATTTCTTATAATCCGCCCCCATGCTAAAGATATAGGATCATGGTATTTTGTTGAAATAAAAGAAACCTTAGCTCTATTTTTCCTATGATAGTCAATAAGCTTTTTTATTGTTTTCTTTTTGTAAAACATCATATGGTCTCCGTATCCAACCAAAACAAGTGAATAATTTTTATTCAAAACATCAAGACCAACCTTTACAGCATGACCTGTCCCAAGACGTTTTTTTTGATAAGCATAAATAACATCATATTCTTTTAAAGCCTGCTTTACGCTTTCTGAAAATGCTCCAACTACAATAACAATTGGTGATGCAAGTCCTTCTATCGCCTCAACACCATATTCAATCATTGGTTTTTTTAAAAAGCTAAGTGCAACTTTATTTATAGTTTTTGAGTTAATTCTTGTTCCTTTACCGGCAGCTAAAATAATTGCAGATATCATATGTTTATTTTTTCCATCCTTGAGGATATTTATTATACCATTCTATTAATGAAGTGATAGTGTCCTTTATTGATCTTCTTGGCTCCCAATCTAATACTTTCTTTGCTTTTTCAATTGATGCAATCATCTTTGCATATTCTCCTTGTCTTTGAGTTGTTTTTTTAATTTCATATTTTACAGAAGTTGCCTCCTGTACTTTATTTATAATTTCAAGAACTGAATTTCCAGTTCCTGTTCCTAAATTAATTATTTCACTTTTTCCATTATTTTCCAAATATTCTATTGCTTTTAAATGGGCCTCATTTAAATCAACCACATTAACATAGTCTCTTATTGGGGTTTTATCCTCAGTATCTACTTGAGGACATGTTAAATAAAAAGGTTCAATTTTCAAAGCTCCGCGTACTGCATTTTGGACAAGAAGGGTTGAAGGTTTTTTTGAATCTCCAATTAATCCATCGTCTGATGCTCCACATACATTAAAATACCTTAATATTACATAATTTAAACCTTTTAATTTTGAATACCAATCTAGAATTTTTTCAATAATCCTTTTAGATTCTCCATAAGGATTTATAGGATTTAAGGCATGTTTTTCATCAATTGGAACATATTCAGCTTCTCCATATACAGCGCATGTTGAAGAAAATACGATATTAAAAATATTATGTTTTATCATCTCCTCCAATAAATTAATTGAGCCGCATATGTTGTTTTTAAAATATTTTCCAGGATCTCTCATAGACTCATCAACCAAGCAATGCGCAGCATAGTGTACAACGCTAGAAATATTTTGTTCTTTATCAAAAATAGGGGAGAGATCTTGATTTAAATCAGACTCATAAAATCTAAATTGCTTTTCTCCAAATTTATTTTTCAATAACTCAAGAGGCTCTTTATATCCTGTTGAAAAATTATCAATTGCAACAACTTCATAGCCTTTGGTTAAAAATAGATATAAGGCTACTGAACCAATATATCCTCCTGCTCCTGTAATAAGAATTTTCTTCATATCTTTATTTTATCACAAAAAACTTAGCTCTTTTTAAAGAATGTAATGTGCATATAATTTAATTCTTATGCGTAATCTTCTCCCAAATACTATGCTTCTTATGCTCTTTAATCTTATGTATAGGATGATAATGAAGTCTTCCTTCTGCAACGTATATTCCTAAAAATACAAAAACTGAGCCTATTATAAAATATAGATTTGGGTATTCTCCAAGAAGAGGCATTGCAATAATAACAGCCACAACAGGATCTATATATGTAAACAGTCCTACTTCTTGAGCTTTAATCTTTGAAATTCCATAGTTATATAGCA
>CAZHJA010000017.1:0-13063 GCA_964532865.1 uncultured Gammaproteobacteria bacterium | reverse complement strand
GTAAACAGTCCTACTTCTTGAGCTTTAATCTTTGAAATTCCATAGTTATATAGCAGATAACCAATACATGAGCTAATAAATACTCCAAAAACTATACCTACTAATCCATTAATATTTAGTTGCCTAAAGCTCCAACTGTCTAATTCTCTCATCATAAATGGAAAAAAAGTAAGTGCGGCAAGAAGAAAACTAATGGTTGAAACTTGATAAAAATTTACCTTTTCTAAAGCCTTTTTATGTATTAAAACTCTAGCAACTACTGCAATCATTGCTATAACAAAAAATAAATTTCCCTGTATTTCTCCAAACGCTAATTCTTTCCCTTCAAAAAATATTGGAGAAAAAATAACAACTAAAGCTCCAAGTAATGCCAATATCATTCCAAACATTACTTTTAATTTTGCTTTTTCCTTTAAAAATATAATTGATAGAAAAAATAAAAATATAGGACCTGCACTCCCTATTATTGGAGCATTAATTGCTTGAGTTTTTGTAAGACCTAAATAATAAAAAGATGTTGCTACTGTAAGTCCTAAAAACGCACCAATAAAGATTTCATAAAAAGATTTTATATCCATTTTCTTCCATTTAATAATCATTATTGGAAGTAATATTGAACCTGCAAAAAAGAAACGAATAAAGCCTAAAGTAAAAGGCGGGATATTAGTTAATGCAAGCTTATATATTGGAGCACCCAGACCTCCAATAATACTTGTAATAATTAATGCTATAACTGGATTCATACACTATTTTTTAATCTATATTTTTGATTATTGTTGTCTTTTGAATAAATAATCTCTCCATGTCTTTTTCCTATGCTCCTTAATTTTGTGTATAGGATGATAATGAAGTCTTCCTTCTGCAACGTATATTCCTAAAAATACAAAAACTGAGCCTATTATAAAATATAGATTTGGGTATTCTCCAAGAAGAGGCATTGCAATAATAACAGCAATAACAGGGTCCATATATGTAAACAATCCAACCTCTTGAGCCTTAATCTTTGATAATCCATAATAATAAAGAACATAAGCTAAAGCTGAACAAAGAAATACTCCATAAACTATACCTGCTAATCCATTAATGTTTAGTTGCCTAAAACTCCAGCTGTCTAATTCTCTCATCATAAATGGAAAAAAAGTAAGTGCAGCAAGAAGAAAACTAATACACGTAATTTGATAAAAGTTTACTTTTTTCAAAACTTTTTTATGAATTAGCGTACTTATAACTCCTACAATCATTGAAATAACAAGAAGTAAATTACCTTGAATTTCTCCAAAAGCCAATTCTGCCCCTTCGAAAAATATTGGGGAAAAAACAATAACTAAAGCTCCAATCAGCGCAACTATCATTCCAAACATTACTTTCATCTTTGCTTTTTCTTTTAAAAAGAAAATTGATAGAAAATACAAAAATACAGGAGCCGCACATGAAATTACTGGAGCATTAATTGCTTGAGTTTTAGTTAGCGCTATAAAATATAAAGAAATTGATATTGTATATCCTAAAACTGCTCCAACAAATATTTGATAAAAAGTTTTTGTGTTTATTTTCTTCCATTTAATAAGCATTATTGGAAGTAATATTGAACCTGCAAAAAAGAAACGAATAAAGCCTAAAGTAAAAGGCGGAATATTAGTTAGGGCAAGCTTAAATATTGGAGCAGCTGCACCCCAGATTATATTTGTAATAATTAGAGCTATAACCGGGTTCATGTATAATTTTTTCATTTTTTATGATTTTGATTTCTTACTAAGATATACAATTAAATCTCCTAAAAAACCTGTCATAATAACCTGAAGTCCTACTATAATAAGCAATATTCCAAGCTGCAGTATCGGTCTGTTATATAACATTATTCCAAAAAACAACCTTCCAATTCCAAGATAAAGAGTAATAACAAATCCTGCAAAAAATATTAAAGCACCAACTGGACCAAAAAAATGCAAAGGCTTTTCAGAAAACCTATATACAAAATAAGTGCTTAATGTATCAATAAATCCTGTAAATATTCTAAAAAAACCATATTTTGATTTTCCATATTTTCTTGGGTTATGAGTAACTTTTATTTCAGTTGCCTTAAATCCTTCTTTTAAAGCTAAAATGGGAAGAAACCTATAATTGTCTCCATATAATGGAATACTTTCAAGAACCTGTCTTTTCATGAGTTTAAATCCACAGTTAATATCATGAAACTTTGACTTTAAAAGAAGTTTTAAAAGAAAAAAATTAAAAAGCGAGGAGGGGAGTGTTTTGGAAATTGGATCACGTCTTTCTTTTCTCCAGCCAATTACAAAATCATGGCCCTCACTTAATTTCTCCAAAAATACAGGTATTTCTTTAGGATCATCCTGCATATCGGCATCCATAAAGAAAATTATATCTCCTTTTGAACTTTTAAAGCCTGAATTTAAAGCTTTTCCTTTTCCCATTCTTTTCCTATGTGAAATTAATTTCACAGATTTATTTTCCTTTTCAATATTTTCTTTTGATCCATCTGTTGATCCATCATCTACAAAAACAATTTCATAATGCTGGTTAAGCCTCCCTAATTCATGCTTTAAGCTTTCTTGCAGTATTAAAAGATTTTGTTTTTCATTATAAAAAGGAATTATTACTGATATCATATATTTTTTTATTTAAAAAATAACTAATGTTTAACCTTCATGTATACTTCAAAATTATCATATTTGTCTATTAATTTAAACTTATTATTATCTTTAAGTTCTGTATATGCTTTAATAAGCGCATCTTTCTGATAGTGTTTATTAATCCTGTCAGTTCTTACAAGTACATAATCTGCAAGTTTGTATCTATCTGAAAAAATATAGAAAGTCTTTCTATTGGTAAAATGGGGAGCAATAAAATCTGTAGCAGAAATAATAAGACTTTCATCTTTTAATTTTTTTTCCCATTCAAGCACCTTTTCTGATTCTTTTCTAGGAAACATAAAAGGATGGATATCTTTTTTTCTAGAAAAAGGAAGGGGTCCAAAAAGATATGCAAAAAGCAATGTTGAAATTAAAATCAAAAAGGAAATAATTTTAATGTTTATAAATTTAACTTTATTTAAAACTCTCTTTACTCCAAAAATAGTTGCAATAAAAACAAATGGAATAATTACAGAAACATATTGAAGATAAAAACTTCTCATGTACTGATTACTACTTAATAAATTAATTGCAAATTCAGGAAGAGATAAAATTAGAATTTCAGGTGCAAAAATAGGAAAGAAAAAAAGAGGGGCTATAAAAAAGAAAAAATACATTAAACTTTGTTTTTGAAAAAATATGCTTATTGTTTTTATAGGGTTTGAAATAATTCCAGATATTATATTTCCAGCGCTATCTCCAAATCCGCTATAATATGAAATTGCAAAATGCTGACCCTTTCTAAAATATGGCATTATTACCCAAATGGATAAAACAAACCATATAATGCTTATTAAAATAACAAGCAATGCAAATTTAATTATTGAGCTTTTTAAAGAAAAAGAAAACCTAAGCTTTTTATCTTTCCAAGATAAAGTATTTTTAAAAAATAAATACATTCCAAAAAAACACGTTGCTAAGGCAACCTCTTCTTTTGTAATAATTACAAGAATAAAAAAAACAAAACTCAAGAAATACTTTTTAATATATGAAAAATAAAACATAAATAATATAAATGTTATTGAAAGACAAACTGCATGAAAGTCAAAAATATTAGCTCTCTCAAGCGGGGAGAAAATAAGATAGGAAAATGATAAAACAACTGAAAATATTTTTGACTTTAAAACTTTCTTTGAAAGAAGATATAAAGGTATTGCACCAAGCGCTATAATAATAGACTGTATTACAAGAAGAGTTTGTGGGCCTTTATAAATTGCATAAAAAGGAGCAAGAAGAGCAAGGAAAATATCATTATGAATTGCCATTCTTTTGATGTTTTCAATACCATGCGTATTTGTCATCTCCAGTATTCTGCCTTTAAAAGTATTAAAAACTGTCTGATCCATTATTCCTAAATCAAAATACTGGGTATACAAACCATTATGCCTAAGAATAGTAAAATATGAAAAATAGATAATATATAAAAGAATAAATGAAAATAGCAGAATTTTATCAATATTGTTTTTAACAAAATTCATTATTTATTTTCTTTTATAAACTTCCAAGTGTCCATTTTCATGTATTTTAACAAAATTTTTATTATTTTTTAGGTTGTTGTAAACATCTATTAATCCTTTACTTTCCCAATCAACAGATATCTCAGGTATTAAAATCAAAACAAAATCCGCTAATACATAATCTGCTCCAAAGTCATAATAATATCTTCTGGATGCTAATAATGGAGCAAGTTTCTGAGTTGATGAAACTATATAGCTTTCGCTTTTTAAGGTTTTTGCCCAAAACTCAACATCTTTTCTTTCCCTTTGAAACTCTGCGAAATAATACCCATCTTTTTCTTTTGAATAAGGAAGAGGGCTTTTTAAATACGAAAAAAAGAGAGTAGAGAATAATAGGAAAACTGCAATAATTTTTTCTACCTGTTCACGTTTTAAATTATATTTTCTTTCAATATATTTAACAATATTTCTACAGCCATATATTGCTGAAATAAAAACAAACGGGGTTATTAAGCTCGTATAGTGATAATAAAAACTTCTTGTATTAAAAAATGAAGAAAGAAGATTTATAGCAAGCTGAGGCAGAGCAATTAAAAGATAAATAGGTGAAAATAATGATAAAAAACCCAAAGGGGCAAGAAGATAGAATAAATATCTAATTGTACTTTCACAAAATATATAGCTAAATAAAAGAACTGGGTTTTTAATCAAGCCCATAAATACACCAAAAAAAGAGTCTCCAAACTGACTATAACGGGCAAGAGCAAAATGAGTTGACCCTCTAAAATATGGAATAATAATTAGTATTGAAAGTACAAACCAGACAATACTTATTGTAAAAATTATTAAACCAAATAAAAAATTATCTTTTTTTTCCTGACCCCTATGCAGTATTTTATTTATAAATCCCCAAAATATATTTAATTTCGATTTATTCTTTAATAAAATAAATGTGCCAAATAGCAAAGTAACTAAAGCAACATTTTCCTTTGAAAAAAGAGAAAGAAGAAAAAATATAAAACTTAGTTTATATTTCTTTACCAAAAAGAAATAAAACATAATAATTAAAAATGATGTTGCAAGAGAAACTGCATGAAATTCAAAAATATTTGCCCGTTGAAGAGGAAAATACATTAAATATGAAAATGCTAAAGTTATTGAAAGAATTTTTGAAGAAAGTATTCTTTTTGATATTAAATATATTCCAATTGCACCAAGTGCAATAATTACTGTTTGAAGAATAAGTAGTGTTTCGGGACCAGAATGGATAAAATAAAAAAGAGCAAGTGGGAAAAGAAGAATGTCATTGTGAATTGCCATTCTTTTTATTGGACCACTTCCAAGTTTAGAAGGATCTGTAAGCTCTAAAATTCTACTGAAATCAAGTGTTGCTATCCCTTTATATGTATTAAATACAGTCTGATGCATAATGCCTAAATCATAATAATGCGCATGAAGAGTTTTAAATCGAAGGATAGTAAAGCATGAAAAGTAAATTATATATACTAAAATAAATAAAAAGAGCAATATCTTATCCCAATGCTTTTTTACAAATATACATGCTCTTTTATTTATTTTATTTATTTCCTGAATGATATTTTTCATGAATTTCCTTAAGTCTTAAATTTGTAACATGAGTATATATTTGTGTTGTTGAAATATTCTTGTGCCCAAGCATCTCTTGAACAGAACGAAGGTCTGCTCCATGACTTAATAAATCAGTTGCATATGAATGGCGCAGTACATGTGGGCCTATTCTTTTTGTTATTCCTGCTTTTTTACGGTACTTGTCTATCATTCTTTCTATGGAGCGTACAGATAGTCTTCTGCTTTCATCAGTTAATCCCTCTTTTGAAGAAGGACCTGAATAGCGGATAAATAAAGGCCTATATGCATCTTCCCGTTTATTTAAATATTTAGAAAGCCACATCTTTGCTCGCTTTGAAATAAATACAATACGTGCCTTTTGACCTTTACCAATAACAGTAAATTCTCCGGTTTTGCTATTAATATCTTCCTTATTTAAAGAAACAAGCTCAGATACACGAAGACCTGTAGAAAAAAGAACTTCAAGAATAGTTCTATCTCTAAGTCCCATTATATTATCATATGTTACTGCAGAAAATAGCTTTTCCAAATCTTCACTAGATAAAAACTTTATTGTTCTGTCTCCTTGCTTTCCTAGTTCAATCATCTCTGGAGAAATTACTTTCATATTCTGTTTAATTAAATATCTAAAAAAAGAACGAAGTGCAACAAGAAAATAATTCTGAGTTTGTCTTTTTAAATCTCCTTTATATGGATTTCTGTATTCACGTGACAAATACAGCCTGAAATTTCTAATTACCTTTTCGTCAATGTCTTTAACATCAAAATCAGGTTCTTTTAATTTAAATTCTTCTGACTTTTCTTTTAATTCTTGTTTATTTGACCTTTTACCATTAATAAGCCAATCTTTAAAAAACTCAAGATAATAACCATACATTCTTACTGTTTTTTTTGAAAGGTTTTTATCAAGCTCGCAGTATTCAAGAAACCTAAGAACTGCTTCGTTAATCCCCATAGTCATATATTAACCGACGTCTTGGCTATTGTCAAAATATATTCTTTTAATAATTTTAAAGATAAGTATAATAAATAAATAGCAAGAAAAAAATATTCTTTATGATTATATAAAATGATTACAAAAATACTAAAAAAAATAAAAAGAAAAAAAGTAATAGATAAAATAAAAAGTGCAAAGATTACTGGAAAAGGAGGAGCGGGATTTCCTGCATGGCTTAAATGGAAGCGTGTTGAAAAGGCAAAGGGAGATATAAAATACGTAATCTGCAATGCAAGTGAAGGAGAACCTGGAGTAAAAAAAGACTTATATATACTAAAGCACTTTCCTGAAACAGTATTTAAAGGAATGATAATTGCAATGGATTATTTAAATACAAATCAAGCATATTTTAATTTTAATAAGAATTATTATTCTCAAGTAAAAGAAAAGATTAATACTCTTATTAAAAAATATAAAAGAAAGGGATATGATTTTACTGTTTTTCAAGAAACCCCAAGCTACATTGGTGGAGAAAGAAGCGCACTGCTTAATGCTATTGAAGGAAAGCCTACAGAGCCAAGACTTAAGCCCCCATCTCCATCTGTTGTTGGACTTTTTGGAAAACCAACATTGATTCACAATGTTGAAACTCTTTTTGATATTGCGCTTTCAATTGAAGGAAAATATGAAAATATGCGATTTTATACTATCTTAGGAAAAGTCAAAAATCCCGGGGTATATTATCTTCCATTAATCTGGAGTGTAGAAAAAATACTATATAACACGAAAAACCTGCCAACTTTTGATTTTTTTGTTCAAATAGGAGGTGGTGCAAGCGGAGAAGTTATTAATAAAAAGCAAGCAAAAACAATGGCAACTGGAGGATGTGGCTCAATAGAAGTGTATTCATCAAATACAAAACCAAGGGATTTATTTTTAAAATGGTTTGAGTTTTTTAAAAATGAAAGCTGTGGAAAATGCACTCCATGTCGTGAAGGAACATATCAGCTGTATAATCTTGTTAAGGCGCGTGAGAATGTTCCTTATTCTGATATTTTGGAAATTACAAATCTTATGAAAAAAACATCATTTTGCGGTTTAGGAGAGTCCGTTCATATTCCTGTTGAAAGCTATATTAAAAATATTTTAAAAAAACAGATATTAAATATTTAAAAAAACATTATGGGGAAAAAACATTTTGTTTACATAGATAATAAAAAGTGCGGATATGAGGAGGGAGAAAATATTTTGCAAATTGCGCTTAGAAATAATATTGATATTCCTCATTTTTGTTATGATGAAGATCTTAAAATTGAAGGAAGCTGCAGAACATGTCTTGTTGAAATTGTAAAAACAAAAAAGATTATAACTTCATGTACATTAAAAGCAGAGCCCGGACTTGCTGTTAGAACTGCCTCTGCCAAAGTAAATCTTCTTCGTCATGAAAATCTTGAACTTCTACTTGCAGATCATAAGGCAAATTGTCCAAAATGCCAAAAGAATTATTTCTGCAAAACTGCAGAAGATATGAAAAAGTATAAAGTTACTGGGAAAAAATACAAAAGAGATCATATAGATAGACCTGTTCATAAATTATGTACTGCTGCTGAGATTGATCCAAATGTATGTATTTCATGCAATAAATGTGTAAATATGTGTGAATATATAGGGATTGGCTTTTTGAAACTTGAAGGAAAAGGTTCAAAAAAACGCATTTCATATTCCAAAGATCCAAATATTGATTGCATTTACTGCGGACAATGTACTGTTCATTGTCCAGTTAATGCTGCAAGAGAACAAAGCCATATTGAAGAAGTAGAAAAAGCTTTACAAAATAAAGAAAATATTGTGATTGCTCAAATGGCACCATCAGTAAGAGTAAGTATTGGAGAAGAATTTAATCAACCTGTTGGAAAGAATTTAACAAGAAAAATGTATACAGCTTTTAGAAAGCTTGGGTTTGACAAGGTGTTTGATGTAAATATGGGGGCAGATATTACAACAATGGTTGAGGCTAAGGAACTTACAAAGAGAATAAAACATAAAGAATTATTACCTATGTTTACTACATGCTGTCCTGCATGGGTTAAATTTGTTGAATTTTATTATCCTGAAATGATTCCTCATTTAACAACTGCAAGGTCTCCTCAAATTCATTCTGGAGGAGCATACAAAACATGGTGGGCTAAAAAGCAGGGAATTGATCCAAAAAAAATAAAGATTGTTTCATTTATGCCTTGTACTTCAAAAAAATATGAGGCAACAAATGAGCTTTTAAAGATTAATGGGCTTTTTCCTGTTGACTATGTTCTTACAACAAGAGAAACAGCAATACTTTTGAAAAAAAATAATATTGATCTTCCAAATCTTGAGTCAAGTGAAGTTGACGAATCTGGAACATATTCTGGTGCAGGAGCAATATATGGAGCGTCAGGTGGAGTAATGGAATCTGCCCTTCGTACCGCTTCATATCTATTAACTGGCGAGGAATTAAGAAAGATTGATTATAAGGAAATAAGAGGAATTGAGGGAATTAAAAAAGCAGATATTATGATTGGAAACTATATATTAAAAGTCGCTGTTGTTTCAATGCCAAAAAATGCAAGAATAATACTTGAGGAAATCAAAAAAAATAAACATGCATATGATTATGTAGAATTTATGACTTGCCCTGGAGGATGTATTGGCGGAGGAGGACAACCAATTCCATCAACTCAAAAGATTATTAAAAAAAGAATTGAAGGATTATATAATATCGACTCATCAATGAAATTAAGAAAAGCTCATCTTAATCCTGTTGTTTTGGATTTTTTCAAATACATAGATACACTTTCGCCAAGTAAACAGCGCGAAATTCTACATAGAAAGTATAGTAGAAAAAAGAAGTTTGAGTAATATATCTATCTTTTTTTAAAAAGAATTTATTAGAATTTTATACTTTGTTGTGCTATAATAAGATATTATGGAAAATGAACCTTCTTTCCTCGCCGGATTATTTGAAGAAAAAGCTTATCTATTAAAGTTAGCAGAAGAAACTGGCAAGGATATGGCAACCGCACTGTTTGAAATAAATAGACAAATTGAACATCCTATAGAAGAAAATGATCCATTAAAAGGAACTGCTATAACAGAACCTAGTAGAGAAGACTAAAAGCGTCTTTCTTATAAAGATTACTTTAGCGGCAAATTCATTTTTGATGAGACTACCTACATTGGGGTAATATCCTGTATCATTGGCTGTACTCTTATATATGGAACTGTCAAATGTTTAGGTAGTTTATATAAAGATACAATCAAGTCTCCCATTTCTTCAGGCTGCATGATTTTTTCCCTTATTTTTGGTTTATTTGTAATATCATTTTTTACTCCAGCCGCTTTGGAAAAATTTGTTGCTCCCCAAGATGGAATTACTGCAATTACTCTTATTCCGATATCTTTTACTTCTGTATGTAAGCATTTTGAAAATTGAACAATACCAGCTTTTGCAGCTGAATAAACAGTAAATTTTGGCCAGGCATTTTCCGCACAAGCACTACTTATGTTAAATATAGTTCCGGATTTTTGCTTCTTCATATACTTAACAGCTCTATTGCTTCCTAAAATATGGCTTGTGAGATTTATTGCTATAGATTTTTCAATGTCTTTATCACTGAATTTTTCTAAATTATCCACTTTGATTCCTGCACCAGCGTTATTTACTAATATATCTATCTTTTTATCTTCACCAATTACAGTGTCAAAGATCTTATTCCAATCTTCAGATTTGGAGATATCTGCTTGAATGTAATTTAAGCTTAGCTTCAAAGCTGTCTTTTTTAAATTGGATTTATTACGAGCAATAATCCAAACTTTGCAGCCAGAACTTTTTAGAACTTTAGCAATACCCATACCATAACCTTGGGAACCTCCAGTCACAATTGCTATTTTGTTTTTCAATGGTAATTTCATAAATACAAATTTAAAATTTAAAAGAAATTCTTAAAAAATGCCGTTTAACTTATTTTTTATATAATATTTTTTCTGCGGGGCACTCGGGTCTGGCACCAAGCTATTTTATAATCAGACTCAGTAAAACTCCACCAACTACTACTATTACTAACCCTAAGATTAATTGTCCCCACCATATTCCAAACCACCTCTTTCTGTTTTTACCTTTCAAGTCGTTATTCTTCCAAAAGCTTCGTGTCCCACTATCTTGTGCAGCTGTATCAAACCCATCGACTTTATTGTTAACAAAGGTGTTATCCCTTCCTTGATTAAGAATCCCTATTGATTTTTTATTCATATAATTTGCGGAAGGGAGGGGATTCGAACCCCTGATAGCGTTACCACTATACACGCTTTCCAGGCGAGCCCGTTCAACCACTCCGGCACCCTTCCAAATTCATGTTTATTTTATCATATTTTGAAGGTATAATATGATATATGCCAGAGTGTTGGAATTGGCAGACAAGCACGGCTTAGAACCGTGTGCTCGTAAAGAGCGTGGGAGTTCAACTCTCCCCTCTGGCACTGTTATATATTTAAAAAAAATTATGAAAAAAATACTTCCATTTATAATCATTTTAATTCTTGTTGCTTGTGGCTACGTATATTATTTCTTTAATGTAAAAGATAAAAATAACGTTGAAGAAAAACAAACAACTGAAAGTGCTAAAAAAATAGGTCTTGCAAATCCTTCTTCGGTAAATTGTATAGATAAAGGGGGGACATTAAATATCCTTAAAAAAGATGATGGAGGAGAGTACGGAGTATGTGTATTTGAAGACAACAAACAATGTGAAGAATGGGCATTGTTTTATGGATTTTGTCCCGTAGGAGGTGTTATGGTTACGGGATATAATAGTAAGGAGTCTAAATACTGCGCTATTATTGGAGGAGAATATAAAGAAAAAGATTCTTTATGTGTTTTTAATAATGGAGCTGAATGTGATGTAAAAGAATTATATACAGGAGACTGTAAACAGCATTTTAATGAACCTGTAGCAAAATGGGTTTATAAACTATATGCTGATCCTAATATTTTAATAGGATACCCTGCAGATAAAGTTAAACTTGAAGATAAAAAAGATACTAATGGTCTTTTTTTAAGTGTTAATATAACAGATATTTCTTCGCTTAGTGATAGTCCTGCACCTTTAGGAATGGATAAAGAAACATTAGAAAAAGACGCAAAGGAGCTTGAAGCAGGTGAATTAATTCCTTCTTCTGATTTTGGAAGCAATGAGCGCCTTGTAAAAATAGGAGATATTAATGCAAAAGAATATGAAATATTTAGCCAATTTGAAGTATGCAGCGTTATGTTTAATCGAGTTCTTGTCTTTTATAGAAACGGATACCAAATAAAACTTACTCTTACATCTTATGATAAAAAGAAAATAATTGAGGAAAATCCTAAGTATTTTATTGTTGATAATGCAAATTGCGGTAGCAGTAAAATATGGAATTTCAAAAAAGAAGGCATAACAAAGACCTTTTATGATAATCTTTCAAAAGGAAATATTAAGGGGACAGCTGATGAATGGTTTAATACTTTTGATTTAATTAAAGAAAGTGTTGTAATAAGAAAGTAATGATTCTTTTTTAATATTATTTTTTTAATATATCTTTTGCTTTTTTTAAAAAAGAACTTGATTTCTCTTTTATGCTTGTATAAAAATCTTGACTTAAGCTTGCTGAAAAGCTTTCTAAGAATTTTTCATTTTTAAAGGCTTCACTCATATTATTTAATTTTGCACTTTCTTTTTCTATTATTAATAAGAATTTATTTTGAACTTGTTCTAATTTGTCTTCATCTTCTTTTAACTGAGCTTGATAAAGTTCTTTTCTTACATTAAGAAGAGCTTTTACTGCATTAAGTTCTTTTTTATATTGCCCAGCAATATCTTTGGCATATTTAATATTTTGCTTAGCGCTTTTGGATACATCATCTGCTAAAATTGCTAATTTATCCAAGTCTTCTGAAATTTGCTCTGAGCTTTCAGTCATTGCTTTAGATAGCTTTATTAATTCTTCAATGTTTTTTCCTATTTCATCTATTTCATTAAGTGTTTCTGTATAAAGCTTATCCATTTCACTTACTTCATTTTCAAGTTCTTGAATATACTTTTTTTCTAATAAAAGAGCTTTATTTATTATTTCTTCAGAAGAAGCAATGGGTGAAATTTCACCAGTACTTATTTCCTTTGTAGAAGTAATGGTTACAAAAGGTGTTAAGGGCATTGCCTGCATTTTTTCAATTTTAGTGTCTAATACTTTTACTTTCTTTTTTATACTTACAATTTGTGCTTTAACTTGCTCTTTTTTAGGCTTTTTTATTACATTACTGTAATAATAGTATCCTCCTATTATTGTTAAAATAAAAATAAAGGGGATAATTAATTTTTTCATATGTAGTATAAATATTAATT
>CAZHJA010000016.1:0-17408 GCA_964532865.1 uncultured Gammaproteobacteria bacterium | reverse complement strand
TGATATTTAGCTATGGGGAGGACCAAATAATAGAGGCTCAAAAAAAACTTTTGAAAGAAGGAATAAATGCAGAATATACTTCAGCTTTAACCTATTGTCCAGTAGTATTTGATAGTTTAGACAATTGTTTGCTGTTAATAACAGGTTCTGGCTTAAAAAATTGAATTTTCAATTAACACTCCCTCCTTTTAAATACCCAAGTATTGTTTCATCTCTTTTTTACTTGGAACCCTTTTATCTCTTTTTTGATAATTTATCAAGGCGGCCTCTATCATTAAATCAACAAATTCAGGAGGATTAATTCCTCCTGCCAGTAACATTTTAGGAAAGTCACTTTCGACCATATTTAACATCCCAGGACTTGTATTATTTTCCAACCAGTAGATGTCTCCATTTTCTGCTAAACGAAGATCCATACGCACATATCCTTTGCAGCCTAATTTTGTAAAAATGTCAGCGGCAATAGTTTCAATGGTAATTTGTGTTTGAAAATCTAACTGAGCTGGAATAACAGTTTTCATTAGATGTTCGCCTCCAGAAATTTTTGATTCGAAATCTTGTATGGGTCTTTCTAAAAATATTTCAGACATTGGTAATATATGAGGCAATTTAGTATGAGGGTCCTCAAATATTCCTACAGACAATTCACGACCGGGAATATAATCTTCTATTGCCATTCTGTCGCTGAACTGCGAAGAAAATGCTGCCCTTTTCAATAGTTCAACCTTGTCTTTAACGAAAAAAACTCCATATGAACACCCTTGAATCGTAGGCTTAATTACTTTCGGAAATTCCATATCAAGGTATTCAAGCTCTTCTGGATGAGTGACAACGATTTGATTAGCTGTTTTATACCCTAAACCGCGAACAAAGCGACTAAAAAGCACTTTATCTGCAGATATTGCACTCGCAGCGATACCGCTACCTGTATACGGTATATCTAACATTTCGAGTAGCCCTTGAAGAGTACCATCTTCACCATAACCACCATGCATTGTCATAAAAGCCACTCCAAATGGTCTGTTATCAGCTAAATTACGTACGGTTTGAGTCGTAATATCAAGTTGCTCAACGTGTGCATATCCTGACTCTCTTAAAAGATTAACTACGGTTGTACTAGATTTTATTGATCCAGGTCTTTCTGAGGAATCGCCTCCGAATAAAACAGTTATTGGAAGTTCTCTTCTTTGTTCGGGAGATAAAACAATCATTGTGCTTTCGAGAAAGCCTCCTCTCTCTACTGAAGATCCTGGTTTAGCAACTTGTTCGGCCATAGTATTGTTTCTTGAGGCTACATTAACTGAAAATACATTACTAATTTGTATTTTTTCAGTATTTTATTTACACTCAAACTTACAAAAGCATTATAACAAATAAATTATGGATTGTCAAAATGCTCTAAATTGTTAATTAACTGAAGCTGTGACTCGAACCAAAAAATAAATAAAAAAGATTAAAATATAAGAAAGAATTTGTATCTATTAATATGTTAAACAACAGTATTGCTTTAATCTGAACGTATCTTTTTTATACTATTCAAAACAATCCATATTACTTCTAGCAAGAAGTAATATGAAATCATAGGATTTGATACAAGTTATTACAGAATAGAGTTGGAGATAAAAGAACGCATTTCAAAGGATGACTTGATGCTCGGAGAAAATCTTTCCTTCGGTGATGAAGGCTGGTCAGGAAGTATCCTTGCAAGACCAGAATTAGATAGATTGAGAGACGCTGTTAAGAATAAACTATTTGAAGTTTTGTATGTTTATGATTTAGGTCGTCTTTCTCGTGACTTCCTCAATCAGTTAATCCTAAAAAGAGAGATTGAAGAAGCCGGTATAAAAATAATTTCGCTACATGATATCAATAATGAAACTCCGGAATCTGGATTTGCTCAAAATGTAATGGGTCTTTTCCATGATTATGAAAGAATAAAAATTGCAGAAAGATTCAGAAGAGGAAAATTATATAAAGTAAAGAATGGAATTTTATTTGGTTGGAATACCCCATTCGGATATAAATATGTTAAAGGAGATAAGAATAAATCAGTTCCTGGATCGTTTCAAATAGATAAAAAAGAGGCACAAATTGTAGAAAATATTTTTCATTGGTTTATTAAAGAACAGCTCACTTTAAAACAATTAATAATGCGTTTATATACGCAAAAAGAATTCCCAAGAAAAAATAAAGAAGGATATTGGTCAACGAGTACTTTATCAAGGCTATTAAGGAATAAAACATATATTGGAAAAACCTATTTCAATAAAACGATCTTTATTGAAGCATTAAATCCCCGTAAAAAAGATCGTTATAGAAAGTTAAAAAAAACGAGCAGGAAAAATAGACCGCGTGAAGAATGGTATGAAATAAAAGTTCCAGCAATCATTGGTGAAGATACATTCATTAAGGCTCAACAACAACTTAAAACAAACTCTCAATTCTGCATGAGAAACAAGGTATATAAGTATTTATTATCTACACTTGTTAAGTGTACTTGTGGAAGCACACGAGCTGGTGAAAGAATAAATAGTCACTTATATTATCGTTGTACTGATAGAGTTAATCGGTTTCCCCTACCTAAAGAATGTTTCGCACCCGGAGTAAATGCGACTATTCTTGATACAAAAGTCTGGAAGAAAATATATAATCTAATTACTAATCCAAGCAATATTGAAAAACAATACAGTAGATGGAAAGTCAAAATAGCGTCAGTCCAAAAAAACAATAATTACACTGATGTTGAGAAATTAAAAAAAAAGCTGGATAAACAAAATGAACAGGAAAAACGGTTCGTTAAAGCTTACGGAGCAAAGGTTATAAGTCTTGAACAATTACAATCACGGCTTTCAGAAATAAAGCTCAAAAAAAGTCAGATTACCAGCAAATTAACCTCATCCAACAACAATATTTCTCCTGCTCAAAAGTCCATAATTCTTCCAGATTTAAGACAGTTCTGTGATACAATGAAGGCTGAAATTGCTCATTTGGATTTCAAAGAAAGACAGTATGTAGTTAGACAACTGATTGATTCAGTTGTCACGGATGGAATAACAGTATCAGTTAAGGGCTCTATACCGTTAGTTATTCCGGAAGAAAACACACAAAATAATTATGGGCAGAGTTTTATCAATAGGTATAGTAGGCCTTCCTAATGTAGGAAAATCAACTTTATTTAATGCTCTTCTTAAAAAAAGCATAGCAAATACTTCAAATTATCCATTTTGTACAATTAAACCAAATGTAGGTATTGTAAAAGTTCCTGACAAGCGCCTACCAATACTAGCTGAAGTAATTCAAACCAAAAGAATAGTACCTGCTGTAATTGAATTTTATGATATTGCAGGATTAGTTAAAGGAGCATCAAAAGGTGAGGGCTTAGGTAATAAATTTCTTTCACATATAGGAGAAGTTTCAGCAATAGCACATGTTGTTAGATTATTTGAAGATAAAAGTATCTCACACGTAAGTAAAATAATGAATCCAGCAGAAGATATTAAAACAATAGAAACTGAATTAATACTTGCTGATCTTGCTGTTTTGGAAAAAATAAAAGAAGCTAATAAAAACAATGCAACAAAACAAGAAGTATTTGCATTTAATACAATTTCAATAATAAAAGAAAAACTTAATAAAGGAATACCTGTAAGAAAAATTGCATTAACAAATGAACAAAAAGAATCAATTAAACAATTTAATCTTCTTACATTAAAGCCTGTTGTATATATTTTCAATTTATCTGAAAAGCAATTAGAAAATGCAGAGCAAACAAAAAAAAATATTAAAGACATATTAAAACAAGTGGGAGAAGAAAAAGCTCCATATATATATTTATCAGCTCTTCTTGAAAATGAAATTTTCGTATTTGAAAATAATGAACAAAAAGAATATCTAAAACAATATTCTTTAAAAGAAACAGGATTAAATAGATTTATAAAAAAAGCATATGACATGCTTGAATTAATATCTTTTTTTACTGTAGTACCAACAGCAAAGCTTGAAGCAAAAGCTTGGACAATAAAAAAAGGAAGCAGCGCATATAAAGCTGCAGGAATTGTACATACTGATTTTCAAAAAAAATTCATAAAAGCTGATGTAATATCTTTTTCTGAGTTTATTAAATATAACGGATGGTTAAGCTCACGTGAAAAAGGGAAAGTACAAACCGTTGGTAAAAATTATGTAATAAAAGACTCTGACGTAATAGAATTTAAAGTTCAAGCTTGAGCTTCTTTTCTTTTTTTATATACCTTTACATATATTGTCCAAAACTTAATTGAAGAAAAAAGAGCAAAAACAAATCCGGGAAAACCATCTACAAATCCTTTATGCCGAATATATGTTTTTAAAAACCAAGAAATAGGCTTAAAAACAAAGTAGCTTAAAAAACAAGTCTTTTTGTTTTCTTTTATTAAAATATCTGCATCTAGCGTAGTATATCTATTCCATCTTGCTATATATCTTGAAAAATCAAGATCGGCATAATGAAGTAAGGGCTTTTTAAGAGAACCTATTTTTCCATTAATTTCTACATTTTCATGTACTGATTTGCATGGGAAATGGGCTTTCCCTGATTTATATAATCTAATAGTATAATCAGGATATTGTCCTCCTTTTTTTAAAAATCTTGTTAAAAAGAAGTTTTTTCTAGGAATTTTATATGCATCAAAGGTTTGTTTTTCAGAAGAGCTTAATAATTCAATAATCTCCTGCTTTAATTCTTTGCTTAATGCTTCATCTGCATCAAGTTGAAGTATCCAATCCCCTTTTACATGTGTCAGCGCCTTTTGCTTATTAATATGAAACATGGGAGGATTATCTTCAACATATACTTTAACCTTATCTCCATATGATTTGGCTTTTTCTACTGTTTTGTCTATTGAGCTTCCATCAATAATAATTACTTCGTCAGCTAAATTATATGCTGAGTCCAATGGATAATGGATAAATTTCTCTTCATTATATGTTGCTATGCAAAGCGATAGTTTCATATATTAAAATAAAAAATAATATATTCAGATATATAATATTATATAATAAAAAGATTAAATTATTATTAACCATGCTAAAAGTAATTACTGTTCCAAACAAGATTCTTAATACACGAACTAAATCTGTATCTTCAATTGATAAGAAAATTACAGATTTAGTTAAAGAAATGGAAAAAACACTAATTGCTTCAAAAGAACCAGAAGGAGTAGGATTGTCTGCCCCACAGGTTGGAATCCTATTATCTTTGTTTTTAATAAGAAAAACAAGTAATGCAAGGCCGACAGCTTTTATTAATCCAAAGATATTAAAAAGAACAGGAATAAGAAAACAAAAGAAAGGGAAAAATAAAATAGAGCTTGAAGGATGTTTATCTATACCAAAAATATGGGGACAGATAAATAGACATGATAAGATTTTACTTTCATATCAAACAATTAAAGGAATTCAAAAAAAGGAATGGTTTTCAGGCCTTGTCTCTTCTTCAATACAGCATGAAGACGATCATCTTCATGGGATATTGTTTACTCAAAGGGCTATAGAACAGAATAATGATCTTTATGAAGAAAGAAATGGGAAGTTAATTAAAGTTGAGTATTAGAAAAGTATTCAATAGAAAAAATTACTTTTTAATTGCTTTTTCTGCTTTTTTCTCCTTTGTAGTTTCTTTTGGAGTTTTTTCTTGAATTCTTAATACTTTTAAAAAGGGTTTTTTTCCTTCACTAACATCCTTTTTTATTCTTTTTAAGCATTTTGTACAAAGCTTTACTCTTTTTTCTTTGCCTTTTTCAATAATGCTAACTTTTTGAAGATTTGGTAAAAATACTTTTTGTGTTTTAGGAGCTCTTTTTTTCCATCTTCCTCCTGCAACTCCCCTATGATGAGTATGCGACCTTCCAAAAATAACTCCTTTTCCGCAATGAAAACATGGCATATATCTGTTTATTTCAACTTAAATTTAAACTCGCATCTATAAAAATGCATGTGTTTATGATAACATAGACATACTGACAAATCAATTTATAACAAACAAAATATGATTTCATATCTTTTCTCCAGTCCAATAATATTTTTTGCATATATTATTGCACTACTTATTGCAATTACAATACATGAATTTTCTCATGCATGGGCAGCTGATTATCTTGGAGATCCTACTGCAAGGCTAAAGGGGAGAATTAGTTTAAATCCTATTGTTCATCTTGATCTATTTGGAACAATGTTTCTACTTTTTTTTGGGTTTGGATGGGGAAAGCCTGTGCCGTTTGATCCTTATAATCTTAAAAACCCAAGAAAAGACGCTGCAATAATTTCCGCTGCCGGACCTGCGTCTAACTTTATTCTTGCAATACTTTGCTCTATTATATTAAGATTGTTGGTGTTTTTTAACCTCTCAGCGCTATTTACTATAGCAAGCTTTATCCTTATTCCACTTATTACATTAAATATTCTACTTGGTATATTTAATCTTCTGCCAATTTCCCCTCTTGATGGATTTAAAATTGTAGGAGGAATACTTTCAAAAGAACAAGCTCAAAGTTGGTATCAATTAGAAAGATTTGGAATGATTTTCCTGCTTCTTTTAATATTTCCTATAGGAAAATCATCAATGATTGATTTAATAATCCGCCCAACAATTTCTTTTTTTATTAATCTTCTAATACCTAATTCACTTGGGCCTGGAATAGTTTAATAATAATAAAGATATTTCAATTATAATTATTTAAGAGAGCAATCCTTGATATTTACCTTTCCTATACAGTCATTCTTTACCAAGTCCTGTGTTAAACATCCTTTACCCAGCAGCTTATTACATATCTTTTGACAGTCTGTTTCACCACACCCCAATGATTGAGATGAAGAATCATCAGAAACATCAATAGACTGAACAGGGGTAATTGTTGCCTCAGTTGAAGCAACGGTAGGAGAAGGTATAGAAGAAGCTGGTGTTGGCTCTTCTTGAGGTTCTGGTATCGCTTGTTGTGTATCTTCTTTTGCCTTTGTTGCAAATGTCCATGGCACTCCTCCATTGTCATATTTGTTTTCTCCAATACGTATTTGGAAATAATAAGTTGAATTTGGTGAAAGTAAAGTTAACTCAACAGAATGGTCTTTGGTATTTTGTGACTCTGGTGCAAAAAAATTCAAAGCTGTAGGAGAGGTCCCGTATTCAATAACTCCTTGTGCTTCATTGCTTGTTGTATATCTAATTTTTACAGAATTTTCTTTAATTTCATTTATAGTAACATCTATTGGAGCAACATCTGACGCTCTTGTAAATACATTTTGAATAAGATTAAAACCAAGATAAAGTATTAATATTGAAAGAATTACCCCAATTACTATTGAAACTGCTTTTGGAATTTTAATTTCTTTAAAATTTATACTCATAGATTAATAAATATGGCAACTATAATAACACAAACTTAATTAATACTCCAATAATCAGCAACATTGTTCCAGGAACGGCATATTTTATTAAATTATCAAGAACTCCTGTTTCAGGAAGCTCTGAAGATGTTGAAGCGGCCGTTGTTGGGACAATTGTAGAGCCGCCTGTTCCAATTGTAACAATAAGATCTTGATTACTTGTACATTCAATAATATTTGTTCCATTACCATCATTTTTAATAATTTTTGAAGTGCTTCCAACATCGCCCTGACAATCAAAAGAAAGAGTCCCTGTTCCATCTTTTAAAGCTTTAAAAACAATTGTTGCCAATGTTCCTTCTCCTGTTTTGGTAACAGCTGTATCTTCTACAATGCCTGCAATATATATTTTGCCTGAGGTAATATCATATGTTACTACTGGAAAGAATGTTCCTTCTGTTACAGATTGAGCTTCAAATAATGTACTGTCATAAGTAACATATGAATCAGTTGATGTTACTTGCTCTGAACCAGTGTCAATTATAACCTGCACTTGAAATGTCTGGTCAGCAGTAACAGTATCTGTTTGTTTATCAAACTTAAGATATGCGGCATATGATGACCCAAATACAAAAGGCAAAATAAATAAAAATAGGAATAAGAAGAAAGAAAACAATACTTTTTTCATTATGAAAATAATTGTGCCTTATTTTAATACAAATATCAAGAGGAAAACAATACCTACCCTAAGAAAATTAACAATGGAATAATAAAGGGTATATTAAAAAAATATTATTGGGTTGGAAACAATAAATATAATTCAATTAATTCTACTTTAATTTCCTCGTGGTTTTAATTAATTGTTTTTCCTGTTGACATTTGCCAAATTCCATTTTATAATTCATACTATGTCACTCACTAACAAATCATCTTCTAAAGTATCACTTGATGATTTACCTGATCTTTTAACTATACGAGAGGTTGCAAATCTTCTTAGAGTTTCTCCGCTAACTATTAAGCGCTGGGGTAAAAAAGGAAAGCTTCCTGCCATACGTATTAATTCAAGAGGAGACAGAAGATACAAAAAGCAAGTAGTATATAGGCTTCTTGGTATTTCTACTTCTCAAGAGTAAATTAAAGATAAATTTTTATTAATCGTATATTATCTTCTTTTTAAGATTTTCTGATATACTTAACTTTATTATGCTTTGTCCAAACTGCAGTCAGACAATGGATTATGTTAGCTTAGATAATCAATCTATTCTTCATTGCAATAACTGTGGTTGTAGTTTTTTTAATGAAAATGCAATAAATAGAATCTCCAAATTATCAGCTCAAAAACTAGCAAATGACAAAAAAAGCAGTGAAATTTCTGGAAAAGAAAAACTGTGTCCAAGAGATAAAACTGTCCTTGTTGCCATCCAAGATAAATCAATCCCACAAGACGTGTCTTTACTACGTTGTCCAAAATGCAATGGCATACTTGCATATCCGGATGATTTAATTTTTTTTAAAAAGGCTCAAAATGCAAAAATTGATTATTTAAAAATATGGAAATTGCCAATTCCATCTTTAAAAACAGTTCTTGTATTTTCATTTTTAGGAATTATTTCTCTTTCACTTATTGCTGGTTTTAGCTCAATACAAAACAAACAAATTAATAAATCTCAAGCCCAAGACCTGATAAATAAAGTCAATATTTCTACATCAGGTCCTTATCTTTTTATTTCTTTTCGCACAAGTTTACCTCTTTACTCTGAAATTGTTTTTGAAGATAAAACTACTGGTAAAAAGACAGTTAAGCCTGTTTCAGAAAAACCAAATACCCTCCACTATATTACAACAGGAGACATTAATTTGAAAAACGAAGTCTTTTATAAAATCATTCTTATTGATGAGGTAGGAGAAAAAACTGAAACAACTAAACAAAAGCTTGATATACAATAATTAACATACTATCTCAATATTCAATATTAATATTTTTTAAGCTTTCTTAAAACACTGTCTGTTGCCTTATCAGATCCTTTAAGCTCAAGCGATGCATTGTATGGATCAATTATATTTACAGATAATCCTGTTCCAAGCTCAAAACCTGCTCTGTCAATAAAACGAGGAATTACACGCAAATACCAATTCTCTTTTGGATAAATATAGTAGTTGTAATCAAATGTTTCTTTTGAAAAATCCCTCTTATATACCTTTTCTATCTGCTTTAATGTATTTTTAAGAATAATTGAAAGATCACTAATTTGTTCATTAGATATCTCTCCAAATACTTTTCCCTCTTCTTTTGGGGTAAACCATACTTCATAAGGCCATTGAGAAAATTCAGGGCAGTATACATTAAAAAATTTATTTTTATCTACAATATTATTTAATGGCTCTCTAGAAAGAGCATCTAAATTAATCTGTCTGGGAATAACAACAAGCTGGGAATGAGGATGCTTTAAAGATGCTCCAGCGTGCTTCCCATGATTGCAGAAAATTAGCACCTGGCCTTTGTCTTTATAGAAATTATATCTTTCTCTATATGCCTTAAATATCAGACTTATTTGTTCATAAGAAAAGTCTTCAATGTCTTTTTCGTGACTTGCGCTATGAATAATTACTTCATGTAAATCTGTAATTTTAAATTTATTTGGAATAACTCTTACTTTCCATCCTTTTTCATCTTTTTCACCGCTCCCATATCTAAATACTTCAGGAGGCGTTAGATTTTCATTTCCTGGACAAAATGGACATCGTTGTTTGCTTTTCTTTTTCTTGCCGTCTTTTGGTCTTATAACTCTCTGAGGCGAGACTATTACCCATCTATGAGAAGAAATATCTGGTACATATTTTGACATATTGCTCTTTTTTACTTAACTTAAAATATCTTAGATTAAAATAATAGTACATGGAAAATAATTACAAATCAATTATAATTGAAAATTAAATACTTAAAATATTTTATGAAATTAATTGCAGGATTAGGAAATCCAGAAAGAAAATACAAAAATAACAGGCATAATGCGGGTTTTATGTTTCTAGACTATCTTACTGGCAACTGGGAGTGCGCAAAGGACATTGAATTAAAAAATGATAAAAAAATGTTGTGTAAAATTGCAAAAATTAGATGTAATAATGAAGAATTTATTTTAGCAAAACCTCAAACATATATGAATAATTCAGGATCTGCTATCCAAAAGATAGCTGCGTATTTTAAAATTAGTAATCTACTAAATCTTTTTATTGCACATGACGATCTTGATATTCCTCTTGGAAAATTCCATATTCAAAAAAAGGCAGGACCTAAATCTCATAATGGAATTTCATCAATAGAACAAATATTTAAAACAAAAGACTTTTGGAGAATTAGGATTGGAGTTGATAATAGATCACAAGAAGAATACCGCATTTCTGGAGAAAGCTATGTTTTACAGGATTTTAAAATACAAGAGAAAGAAATATTAAATAATGCATTTTACTCTATTTTTAAACAATTAATAACTTACTTTAAGTTATAAAGTGCTTGTTGTTTAGTATTAAACTCGTTTATATAAAGCCTCGGGTAGTAAAAATGTGCAATATGATATAATATATTTGAAATGAAAAATGAAAAATTAAAGATTCTTTATCTTTTGACCTTTCCTCTTTATGGTTCAGGCTCTGGTACATATGCTCGTTATTTAGCAAAAGAAGTTAATAAACATCATAAAGTTGCAGTTTTATGCCCCGATAACAGACAAGTTAACAATGTAAAAATATATTCTTTAAATATGCCTTTTAAAGTAGCTTTTACTGGACATCCTGAATGGAAAAACTGCAGACTTTTTAAAGATATTTCTCATATTGAAATTCTAAGAATTTATAAATCTTATCTTGATAATACTGTTAAAGTTGTTGAGGATTTTAAACCTAATATTATTCACGTTCACCATGCGTTCCCCTTTTCATGGGCTGCAAGATTTATTAAGTCAACATATCAAATACCATATGTCATTTCAATACATGGATCAGAATTAATTACCTTACAAAAAGATGAGAGATATTTAGCGCTAACTATGGACGCATTAAGAAAGGCTAGAAGAATTATTCCAAATTCATATTATACAAAAGACTGGATGCTTAAGATTGTTGGGGAAAATTATAGAAAACAACTAAGAACTATTCCCGGAGGCGTTGAAATTAATAAATTCCATAAAGTAAATACTAATGATATTGATAAACAATATAATTTAAAAGGTAAAAAACTTGTAGTTTTTGCAGGAAAATTAACGCCATACAAAGGAGTAAAATACTTAGTAGGAGCAGCTAAAAGAATTGATGGGGAAATATTTATTCTTGGAGGTGGTTCACAAAGAAAATACTTAGAAGAAATGGTAAAAAATAAAGGAATAACTAATGTTCGCTTCTTGGGGCATCTTGGAAACAATACTAGTTTTTTAATTAAACTATATAGTCGTGCAGATGTTTTTGTTGCTCCTTCAACTTGGGATGAACCATTAGGTCTTGTTATTCTTGAAGCTATGGCTTGTGAAACTCCTGTTGTTGTTACAAGAAAAGGAGGAATACCACTTGCTGTTAAAGATGGAAAAAATGGCTTGTTTATTAAATCAAAAAGCTCAAAAGATATTGCTGAAAAAGTTAATTATCTTTTAAAAAACGATAAATTAAGGTTTAATATGGGAAAAAGAGCTCGTAAAATTGCTGAAGAAAAGTTTGACTGGGATATTATTGCAGATAAATTCATAAATATTTATCAGAAATTTTCAAATCCTTTTTGATTCTTCCACCAAATCTTTTTGATATTATAATTTCTTGTATTATTATCACACAATAAAATATGCTACAATTTAGAAATGAAAATTGCCTTTGTCTGTATTACACATAAACCAATTAGTCTAAAAACAACAGGAGGCATTGAAACACTTACCATCTATCTTGTCAATGCACTTAGCTTGCTGGGACATGAAGTAACGCTTTTTGCTGCAGAAGAAACTGAAAAAAGTGCATTCCAAAAGATTTCTTTTGTTCCTACTTTTTCAATTGCTGATTTAGAAAAACAAGATAAAGAAAATCTTGAATCAAAAAGTTTTACCTTAAATTATGCAATGTTTCAATATGCAGGTGCAACAAAAGCAATGCTGCAAAGCGAAAAGTTTGACATTATTCATTATAGCTCTGCTCAATGGTATGCGCCTTTTTTAATTAATAGTAATCAGAAAATACCAATTGTTACAACAATTCATGTAAATAATCTTCGCCAACGGGCAATAGAATATATATTATCTCAATTCCCTGCTGTTCATATTGCAAATATATCAAATACTTCTGCTAAGCCTTTTTTAAAATATTCAAAAAGAAAAACTGTTTATAACGGAATTAATATTGATAAATTTCCTTATATTACAAAACCTGAAAACAAGTTTGCATGGCTTGGAAGAGTTGCGCCTGTAAAGGGTTTAAAGCAGGCATTAGAAGCTGCAAAACAAGCTGATGTTTCAATGGTTGCAACTGGACCAATTGATTTTCCTGATTATTTTGAGCATGAAATTAAACCTCTTCTTGATGAAAAACGCACCTTTATACCAGTACTTCCCACACAACAACAAAAGGCTGAATTTTTAGGAAAAGCCAAGGCTGTTCTTATGCCAATTCAATGGGAAGAAGCATTTGGTTTAGTTGCTGTTGAAGCGATGAGTACAGGAACACCAGTAATTGGATTTAATCGAGGTGGATTAAAGGAAACAATTATTAATGGAAAAACAGGATTCTTAGTAAATACTGTTGAAGAAATGGCTAAAAAAATTAAACAGGTTGGAGAAATTGATCGATCTACTTGTAGAACTCATGCTATAACAAACTTTTCAGCAACTGCAATGGCAGAAAGATACATTAAATATTATCAAAGTATTATTGCTAAAAATATTAAATGAAAATTGCAATCATAACTAATATTCGTTTTCCAGTAAGTAAACAAACTTGTTTTGGCGTTGAAAATTTTACATATATTCTTCTTACCAATCTTCAGAAAAAAGGCCATGAGATAACTCTTTTTGCATCAGGAGATTCTCAAGTGCCTTGTAAATTAGAATCTGTTCATTCTGTGGGAATAGTGTCTGATCCAAATATTTCAAAAGACTTTAGATTTTATTATGAAGATTGGATATTTATTAAATTATATGCTCGTGCACACGAATTTGATGTAATACACAGTCAAGATCATAATAGAGGAATGATATTTAGTCATCTTTCAAAAACTCCAACTATTTCCACATTTCACGACGTATGGGATTCGACTCGATCCCCTCTTTCTCTAGTTTCCCAAGCCAATCGGAATAATGATAATCATACTATTGTTACTGTTTCAGATTATCAAAAAGATGTTCTGATAAATAATAATCTTGAAAATGTGGAACATATTTATAATGGAATTAATGTATCAAACATTCCGTTTTCTTTTTCTGAATCCAAAGAATATGGAATGTATTTAGGAAGAATTAGTCAAAGAAAAGGAGTTGATGCGGCAATAAAAGTATATCAAGAACTGCAAAAGCCATTTCATATATATGGTTCTACAAATCCAAACCTTAAAAAAGAACAAAAATTAAAACATGAAATCATTGAAATTACTAAGCAAAATCCTCTAATTCATTTCAATGGTTCTATATTTGAAGAAAAAAAATGGGAAGCATTTATCAACGCCAAATTGTTTCTTTTCCCTGTAGCATGGGAAGAGCCATTTGGATTTGTAATGGCTGAATCTATGGCATGCGGAACTCCTGTAGTTGCATATGCACGAGGGTCTGTTCCTGAAATAATCCAAGACGGAGTAACTGGATTTATCGTAAATACATCAGAAAAAAACATCCGAGGAAATTGGATAGTAAAAAAAACTGGCATTGAAGGATTAAAGGAAGCAGTCACTAAAATTAATGAATTGCCCGATAATGAATATATTACAATGAGAAAAGCATGTCGAGCACGAGTTGAAAATCATTTTAATATAGAAAAAACAATAAATAAATATGAACAACTTTATTCAAAGGTTAGTCAGTTAAAACCAACATATATTTCTAAAGCTCCCTAATAAATTATCACTTATAACACAAGAATAATATTTTTCATTAGAATGAAAAATACAACCCTTTTGTGATATAATTTCAACTATGAAAGTACTTTTTGCTTCTTGGGAAGTTGCTCCTTTTTTTAAAGTTGGAGGATTAGGAGATGTTGCAAGTTCTTTACCAAAAGCATTATCTTCTTTAGAAATAGATATTAGATTAATTGTTCCATATTATAGTGCTTTTAAACTCCACTTTCAAAAAAGAAAAAAAATAAAAACATTCTATGTTAAATATGATAATAAAAGAATAAAAGTAAATATATACAAAATCTACTTTATAGATGTAAAAGTTCCAATATATCTTCTGCAAAATGACAAATATCTCAATTTTCCCGATAGACATGATACTTTTGCTTTTTTTGATTTAGCAATATCTCACATATTAAAACATAATTATCTCTCATGGATGCCTGAAATTGTTCACTGCAACGAATTTCATACGGGCTTTATTCCCCTATTAATTAAACAAAATAAACTTCCAATTAAAACTCTTCTTACTATCCATAGTTTATATCATCAGGGTGAAAATTCTGTTGACGTAATCAACAAAATGGGAATTAATCCAAAAAAGTCGCGAATAATTCAATGGGAAATTAAAAAAAAGAAAATTAACTTTTTGCTCGAAGGACTTATTCATGCAGATTTAGTAAATACGGTATCTCCTTCTTACGCAAAAGAAATATTAACAGAAGAATATGGCGCAGGACTAGACGATATATTACGTGGACAAGAAGCAAAAATATCAGGAATATTAAATGGAATAGATTATAAAAGTAGTAATCCTTCAACTGATAAAAATATTAAATATCATTATCATAATGGAAGTGATATTAATAAGACTCAGAAAACAATTTATTCAATTACTGAGGGTAAAAGATTAAACAAGGCTTTTCTACAAGAAAAAGTTGGATTTCCTGTGAAAAAAAATATTCCGCTTATTAGTTTTGTAGGCCGCTTTGCTGGATATCAAAAAGGTCTTGATATTATGCACAAAATGCTAAGAAGATTGGACCTTACTAAATATCAATTCATATTCCTTGGAACTGGAAATAAATCATGGGAAGAGCGCTTTTTATGGCTTGATAGCTTTTATCCAAAACATGTTTGTTGTAAATTTGTTTTTGATGAAAGACTGGCTTCGCAAATATATGCAGGATCTGATTTCTTTCTCATTCCATCCAAATTTGAACCATGCGGACTTATACAGATGATTGCTATGAGATATGGAACGCTTCCTATTGCAAGAGCAACAGGAGGACTAAAGGATTCCATTGAAGATGGTGTTGATGGCTTTTTATTTGAAAAGTATTCTTCACACAGTTTAGAAAGGAAATTAAGTCAAGCAATTGATATTTGGAAAAAAGATAAGCCTCGGTATAAACAAATGGTTAAAATTGCTATGAACAAAGATTTTTCATGGAATGTAAGTGCAAAACAATATATTGAGCTTTATAAAAAGCTTTTAGATAATAAATAGTCCTTGTTTCATGAAATCAGTAAAAGATATTTTAAAAAACTTTAACCCTACAAAAGATAAATATATCTCCCGTGAATATCAATCTTTTGGAGTATATTTAGCTCAGAAGCTTGAGGATGAATCAAGAATAGCCTTATACATTAAATTCTCAAAAACTATCCCCCGCCCTATTCTTGAACAGGCTTTAAGATTTGTAATTGATTCAAATGCAAGAAAAAAAGCAGCGCTTTTTATGTGGAAGCTAAAAGAAATGAATGCTTTTCAAAAGGGTGAAGATAAAGACAAAAAAAAGAAAAGGGGGAAAAAGAAAAAAGCTTAAAAATAACCATAAGCCCAGTATGAAATAGAGCCTATTTCTTTTTCTTTTAAAAATTCAGTCTTTTTGTCTACTGACTCTTCATCTTCAAACCAAATAATATGATATTTTAATACAGATTCTCCTTCATATTGAGCTTGCTCAATATAATTAATCTCTGTTTCGGAAGATGTCTTATCTCGCTTTACAATACATTCTTCCCATTTGCAGGTATTTAAGAATTCTGCTTTTATTTCATTTAATGTTAATGCTTCTGCTTGTTTTACTGGTATCTTTTTTTCATTTACTTGCCAATCATACCCATACATTCCAAAAACTATATTAATTTTTTCTTTTGGAATAATTTGCAAAAAGTCATCAATCATACTTTTAAATGAATAACCGTATTCCTTGTTGTAATCAAGAGGAAAATTAGGCCCTGGACTTCCAATGCTTTTATGAAAGTCATATGCCATAATCATAATTTCATCTGAATTGTCTCCTATACTTTTCATATCATATCCTCTATTTCTATAAAAGACATCGCCATATACTATGAATATAAGCTTAAGGTTATTTTCTTTTGAACTTAAATAAAAATCCTTAACAAACCTGTTTATATTTGTCTGCATATTTTCAGTTAAAATAATAGATACTTCCAAATCTAAAGCAATACCACTAAAACCATTTTCACTCGCTATATCAACACTATCTGTAATAATCTTTTGCAATATGTCTTTGTCTCTTAATACACTTGCCTCTGTGTTTATCATTCGAATAGTAAGATATTTCTCCTGAGAAGGCTTTGTATTTGAAGAAAAAACATTTAGTTTTTGATATCCAGGATCACTCTTGTCTATTCCATTATTATTTACTCCTATGCCAAAATAAAATAATCTGTCATAATTATCTACGCCAGATACTCCGTTTCCTATCATCCAATACGGAATAAATAATGAAGTTTCTGAAACAATTTGTTTTTCAATATTGTCTTCTTTTATTTCATTTTCAATAGTTTCCTCTTGCTTTATTTTAGGTGTTACATCTAATACCATTTTATCTAGCTTTTTTAAAGAAAAATAATATATTACTAACCCAGTAATTAGAACTAATAATAAAAAGAATAGAATAATTAAACTAAGCTTTTTCTTTTTCATACTATTTTTCAT
>CAZHJA010000015.1:0-17490 GCA_964532865.1 uncultured Gammaproteobacteria bacterium | reverse complement strand
AAAAACCAATAAATATCATTAGATTTAAAGGGGATCCTATTGGAGAAAAAAGAGAATTATTTAAAAATTGAAAATTCTCAGATAAACTTACATTACTAAAAGGCTTAAAAAAGAATATTATTGTAATTAAAGATACAATAAGACTTGCAATTGATAAAACACCTAAATTACTAAGCTTTGTTATTTTTACTGTTCTTGAAAGATATATGAAAAAGACTGAAAGAGCAAGAATTGAAATAAGACCAAAATTAGGCTGAAATAAGGCTTGAATTTTATTTGGAGATGAAATAATTATTGATAAAGCAAAAGAAATTAATAAAAGAAAAATAACATTATCAAATATATTTTTTTTCCATTGTATTTTTCTTGTTACAGCAAGCTCTATGGTTGAAATAAGGATAAGAAGCAAACTTCCAAATGCAAGTAAATACATTTTACTTGTAATAAAAAACTCATTTGTAAAAGGAAGGAAAAAAAGAGGGAATAACAAAAGTAGAGCAAATACAATTAATGATTTTATAGTTGAAAAATATGGCTCAATTGATTTCATATATGCTTAAAATAATAATTTAATATTTTAATATATTAAATATAAAGATAAATAAAAAGAATTGCAAGAGCATTTTACTGAGATTTCTGTTAAAGGACGTTTTTCAAGAACTATTTCTTATATATGATCTTGACAGTTTTGGGCAGTCACACCTGGATATATTACATAGCCATACTCTTCACAGTCCCCACTTGCCATGCATTCATTATAACTATTGCCACATCTTCCACACGTTTCTTCAGCAGTTTGACAATACCACTTTTTTGCTGAACTAAGTGCTGTATTTGAACTTGAAACACCATAATTAAAACCATAACCATCCGGAAAGCTTGTAATTGCTGGATTCTCTAATTGTCTTTTAGCAAACCCGCATCCATCCCCAGCGCACCCAACCGCCATGGAATCTTTATCTTCCCTATCAAAAAGAGAGGAATAAACCCTATACCATGAGGCACAAATATGAGTAGTATTATCAATGGAACCACAACTAAAACCTGGCTGTGCTTCAACCTCATAAACATATGTATATTTCGGATGCAACGGATCACAAGGAAGTCTTTGTAAATATGGTAAAAAGTCTGGAGAATCATTTTCATTACCGCAGATATTGCACATTTGGCTTATTATTGATCCTCCAGAAGGAGTATTCTCACAAACATTTTGTGGCTCAGAATAACAAATCTCTTCAGGCTTTGGATAACACCCCTTATCGTTATACCACTCCTCTATTGCTTTTCTTAATAGATTAAGATCTTTTTTTCTTTTTGTATCTTGTGCTTTTCCTAACTGAGAAAGTGGATTAAGAAAAACAATAACAAGTGTCCCAATAATTCCAATAATTGCAACAACAATTAAAAGCTCCATTAAAGTAAAGCCCCTTTTGCTCATATATTCATATTATCATATAATATCTATTATTGTAAAAAATTAAGAGGGTTTAATAATGCTCCTCCGCTTCGTACTTCAAAATGAAGATGTGGGCCCGAAGACCATCCAGTACTTCCCACATTTCCTATTGTTTCTCCTTGAGAAACTGCTTGTCCAGGAGATACCCCTATGCTTGAAAGATGAGCATAAAGTGTTTCGTATCCATTTGCATGATTAATAATTACATGACATCCATATCCATATTGAACACATCCTGCAAAAGTAACAGTACCCGTATCTGAAGCAATTACTGGAGGACACGCATTATTTGCAATATCAACAGCCATATGATACCAAACAGGATATTGAGAAATTCCTCCAGATGTAGGCCATATAAAGTTTGAAGATCCTCTAACACCTGCCTGAATCTTGGCATATTGAGGCGCCATATATACAGCCTTTTCTTCCTCAATAATTCCTCCTGGAACATAAACAAGCTGTCCTTGACTTAATGCAAATGTTTCTAAATCTGCAAAATCGTTAAATGGAAAGTTAAGAATATTTTGTGCATTTGTTTTATATTTTTTCGCAATATTGTAAATATTATCCCCTGATACAACTTTATGAACTATTCCAGTAACTGGAGGAATTTTAAGAACTTCATCTGGCTTTATTGTATTACTTTTTAAATCATTAGCCCATTTAATAGTATCTACTGAAATGTCAAATCTCTTTGCAATAGATGCTAGTGTATTTCCTTCTAAAACAGTATAGTCTATCATTTTATCTCTTGGCTTTACTGAAATTACAGTTGACAGTGAATTATCATAAGGATTATATGAAACAACTGGAGCTTGAGCTATTGATTGCTTTTGTTCAAGAGAACGTATAAATGGATTGTTTCTTGCAATAGTTGGTCCTCCAATAATAGCTGCTGCAATAAGAAGAAGAACTGAGGAATTTAAAAATGACGTAGAGTATTTACCTCGCTTAACAATAAGAAAGGCAACAATAACATTTTTAAGCTTTTCAAATCCTAAACCAAAATTTAAGACTCTCTCTTTTGTATAATTAAACAAAAATTGAATAAACTCTTTTACTTCCTGCATAGTATGTATATTTTATCATCTTTGATAATGACATCAAATTTAATCCTTAAGAAGCCTATTTATTCCAATTTCAAACGCAGCGTCTTTTAAAGAAATATGTCTTTTTACTGATTGATTATAAACAGCGGAAAAAGCATTTTCTAATATGTCTTTTAGCTTCTTATTAACCTGCCTTTCTGTCATCTTTTTGTTATTTATATTCTGAAACCATTCAAGATATGAAACTATTACTCCACCGCTATTTGCCAAAATATCAGGAACAATAATAACTCCTTTTTTTGTTAAATAAGAATAAGCTTCATCTGTTATAGGTCCATTTGCCATTTCAATAATAACTTTTGCTTTAATATTCTTCATATTTTCTCTATTTATCACATTCCCTAAGGCGCAAGGGGCTAGAATATCAACAGAAAGCTCTAAAAGATCAGTATTTGAAATAACTCTTCCTTCTCTTACATCACATACTCCTCCAACACAATAGCATCCTGCTAAATGTCCTTTTTCAGATTTACATTCCATTACAAGAGGAATATCTAAAGATTTATTCTTAATATCACCAAAATTAGGCTTATCATTTTTAATGATGCCTCCTTTGCTGTCAGAAACGGAAATAATATTAAATCTTTCATTTCCCGCTATTTCTGCAAAATTATATCCAACATTGCCAAAGCCTTGTACTGCAATAGTAGGACTTTTGATATTAATATTCAATTTATTACCTAACTTTGAAATTAATTGTTTTAAGACAATTACCCCACCTCTTCCAGTTGCTTCTGTTCTTCCTAATGATCCTCCATTTTTAATGCTTTTGCCTGTAAATACAGCCTTCATGTTCATTAATTCCTTATTATTTAATTTCTTTTTACCTATCTGTTTCTTTTTTATTTTTATATACTCATCAACCATCCAGTCAATGATCTTTGAACTTGTATTTACATCAGGAGCTGGAATATCAATATGCGGACCAATAAATAACGCAAGTTTTGAAACATAACCTCTGGACAATCTTTCTAATTCTTTTTCAGACAATTCTTTAGGATCTATAATAACTCCGCCCTTTGCTCCTCCAAAAGGGATACCTGAAACAGCACACTTTATGCTCATGAGTACTGCTAAAGCAGAAACTTGTTCTTTAGATACATCTTTATGAAAGCGTATTCCTCCCTTATATGGACCAAGTTTTGAATTGTGTTGAACTCTTATACCTTTAAAATATTTTTCTTCTCCATTATCTAGCTTTACTGGTATTAAAAACTCATGAATATGCTCAGGCTTAATCAGCTTTTTTATTATAGCGTCAGAAAGGTTCAAGCCATAAGAAGCTCTTTGTATTGTTAATTGAATTGTCTTAAGCATTGGACAAATATTTTTCAACTTCCAATGCTGCACAAACTCCCATTCCTGAAGCAGTAGCTGCCTGTTTATAATCCTTATCAATACAGTCCCCCGCAGCAAATACTCCATTTACTGAAGTAGAATATTGATAATCAAAATTAAACTTATCTTTTAAGTTATTAAGATTACTCTTAGCATTTTCAAAAGCTATTCTTTGACTTGTAAGAATGTATCCTTTTTCATCCAAAGCAATATTATTTTTAAATATTTCTGTATCGGGTTTATGTCCTATTGCAATAAACAATCCGTCAAGAACTAAGCTCTTAGACTTAGAATCTAAAGCATTTAATATTATTCCCTCTACCTTTTCTTTTCCCAATACTTCTTTAACTTGTGAATTCCATAAAACCTCAATTTTATTATTTTCAAAAACTCGCTTCTGCATAATTTTAGAGGCGCGAAACTTATCTCTGCGGTGAACAATATATACTTTGCTAGCAAACCTTGTAAGAGTCAAGGCCTCTTCTAAAGCAGTGTTTCCTCCTCCAACAATACCTACTATTTTGTTTTTATAGAAAAAGCCATCACATGTAGCGCATGCTGAAACGCCTTTTCCTCTTAGTTTCTCCTCGGACTCTAAATTAAGCCACATAGCTTTTGCTCCAGTTGCAATAATTACAGATTTTGACAAATATTTACAAGACATTGTATTAACCTCATATGGCTTGTTTGAAAAATCTACGCTTACTACTTTTTCTCTAAGTATTCTTGTTTTAAAACTTTCTGCTTGGGTTTGAAATCTTTTCATAAGCTCTGTTCCAAAAATAGGTTTGGATCCTGGATAATTTTCTACTTCTGATGTGAATATAAGCTGTCCTCCTGGCTCATTTCCAGCAAAAACCAAAGGAGAAAAACCAGCACGAGCAGTATATATGGCTGATGCAAGACCTGCGGGTCCTGCACCAATTATAATTACATTTTCAATGTTTTTATTATTAGTCATTATATATATTACAAATATCTAAAGGATTTAATTTCATTATAACTTTATTACTCTTTCTATCATCTGCTCCACCTTTGCTTTCTTATCTTTAGGTATTATACGACAAATATCAGATATTACAATTTCCCTAGATAATCCGTCAATAGCTTTTTTAACAGCTGATATTTGCTGAAGTATTTCACTGCAGCTTCTATCTTTATCATTCATTTTCTCAATTCCTCTTAACTGTCCTATTATCCTGTTTATTCTTGGATTAATATTCATATAATGATCCTAAACTTTATATACTCTATAGGAGTATATAGTATATGTAATAATTGCTTTTGTCAAATGTTTTAGAAAACTGATAATCTTGTTGCGATTATATCGGGATTGGGTAACAATTATAATCTGGTAATTCGAAGAACCCACCGTAACTTGACAAAAATAGCACAAAATGGTATAAAATAATCATCACGAAGGAGGGAAGGTTTCAGGTTTTGTCCTGATGCCAACACTCCTTTTTTATTTCTTTTTTTGTTTGACAAAACTAGATGTATCAACATTAAGACGTTGAGAAACATAATGTTTCTCCTCTTTCCAAACAATGTTTTTTGACAATATTTTACGCATGCTTTTAAACTCCTCTGGCTTTTATTATCCCACCAAACTAAAAAATAAGGCAAAGTTTGCTTGATAACTTTTGTTATTGGTTGTATAATCTAGTATATACATGAAGATATTAAACAAAGTAATAGAATTTAATTGGAATAAAGGGAATATCCAGAAGAATATGAAGCATAATGTTAATGATAAAGAAACAGAAGAAGTTTTTTTTGATAAGAAAAGATATATATTTAAAGATAAATTACATTCAAATAATGAAGAACGATTTAGAATTATTGGGAAAACCAAAAGACAAAGATTATTATTTATAGTTTTTACTATTAGAGGTAATAAAATTAGAATTGTCTCAGCTCGAGACATAAATAAAAAGGAGGTGTATTTATATGAAAAAAAAGCTTAGATTGCCAAAATTTAAAAATGAAGATGAGGAAAGGAAGTTTTGGTATAAACTTGATCTTTCAAAACATTATGAAGCAAAAGATCTTGAAGAAGTAAGTTTTCCAAATCTAAAGCCCACAACTAGACCTATTTCTATAAGGGTACCAGAATATCTATTAAATCGCGTAAAAGAGGAAGCTAACAAGCTAAACATTCCTTATCAATCGCTTATTAAACAATATATTCATAAAGGTATTATGACTGCAAAATGAATCTTTATATAGTTTTGTGATTGGATTATTTTAGTTTAGTAAAATTACTATGAAAGATATAGTTAGTTTTAGCTTGTTATAACAGTCTTAATTTCATAGCGAGAATTGCTAATTCGTGTAAAGTGTACTTGACACTATGATAGATAAACTTATTGAAATACATACGTCTTCAACCTCAAATATTCCTACTGGCTTTAAAAGATATCTATATGATGAAATTAATTGGAAGAGCCGAATGATAGGTATTATTGGAGCAACAGGAGTAGGTAAAACTACTCTAATACTTCAATATTATAAAAAACATTTTAATAATCATGAAGATTGTCTTTATCTTTCATGTGATAATATTCGAGTTTTATCTCTTGGTATTTTTAATATTGCACAGGAATACTTTAAATTAGGAGGAAAAGCGTTGCTTCTTGATGAAATACATAAATACCCTAACTGGTCGCTTGAATTAAAAAATATTTAGAGCATGGATATTACCCTTTTTATTTAGAAGAGCCCGCTGCATATTCTCAAAAGCTTCTTCAAGTTCTGGAAAAAATTATTTATGAAGATATTCCATCTGTTTTTAATCTTAAACAAACCTCAATACCTATATTAAAAAAAATGATACTCTTGATAACTTCATCTCAACCATTTATTCCAAACATTAAAAGCATCAGCTCTGCTTTAGGAATATCTCGAGAATATGTTTATCTTTATATTAACTATTTATATAAAGCAGGCATATTCAATCTATTACTCTCAAAAGGGACGGGATCAAAATTAATTAGGAAACCTGCAAAAATCTATCTTAATAATACTAATTTATTCTATGCTTTAGAAAAAAAAGAAAAGACTTCTACTCAAATTGGATCTATAAGAGAGTGTTTCTTTCTAAATCAATTATCAGAAAAATATAAAATATTTTATCCAGATATTGGAGATTTTATTGTTGATAATAAATATCTATTTGAAATTGGAGGCAAAACAAAAGATTTTACACAGATAAAAAATATTAAAGATTCATACATAGCTTCTGACAATATTGAAGTAGGATTTAAACATAAAATTCCTTTATATCTCTTTGGCCTATTATATTAAACACTACCTACCCAAAGTCTTTAAGAATTCTTCATTGTCTTTAGTATTTGAAAGCTTATCTATCATTCCTGTTATTCGCTCTTCTGGAGCAAGAAGACCTAACATTCTTCTAAGAGTAGCAATTCTTCCTAATTTTTCTTTATCAAACAATAATTCATCATGGCGCGTACCTGATTTTTCAATATCTATTGCAGGAAATATACGCCTATCTGCAAAGCCTCTGTCAAGATGAATTTCTAAATTTCCAGTGCCTTTAAATTCTTCATAAATAAGATCATCCATTCTTGATTCTGTTTTAACAAGCGCTGTGCCAACAATAGTTAAGCTGCCCCCTTCTTCGCAGTTTCTAGCAGCTCCTAAGAACTTTTTAGCTGGATATAGTGCTTGTGGGTCAAAACCTCCTGAAAGGCTTCTTCCGCTGTGATTATTACCTGATAAATTCAAGGCGCGGGCAAGTCTTGTAACAGAATCTAAAAGAATAATTACATCTTCACCCATTTCAACAATTCTTTTAGCTCGATCAAGAGCTAAGTTCGCAACCTTTACCTGTTGTCTTGGAGATTCATCAAAGTTAGAGGCACCAACTTCTCCTTTAATAAACCTTTTTATTTCTGTAACCTCCTCAGGTCGCTCTCCAATAAGAACAGCCATTAAATATACTTTTGGATAATTAATAGATATCGCTTCTGCAATTTCTTTTAAAAATGTAGTTTTGCCTGCTTTTGGTTGAGAAACAATAAGAGCTCGCTGACCAAATCCAATTGGTGAAACAAGATCAATAATTCGAGTTGAAAGAACATCTTTTGTAGTCTCAAGCTTTATCTGCTTGTTTGGGTGAAGTGACGTAAGGTCATCGAAATTTACTCTTTTCCTACTTTCTTCTTCTGTAAGCTCCTTTCCATTTATTTTTTTAATAAGAAGAAGGCTATGAAATCTTTCCCCTTCTTTTGAAGGACGAGCTAGTCCTTCTACTTCATCTCCTCTTCGAAGCCAAAAACGTCTTATTTGAGATGTTGAAACATAAATATCAGATTTTGGATTTAATACATAGTCTTTTCTTAAAAAACCATATCCTCCAAAAGTAATGTCAAGTATACCTTTTGCAGTATAGCTAATTTTTAAATCCTCTTTTAGCCTTTCTTCTACTGGAGTTTCTCTTCGTACTGGAGTTTCTCTTCGTACTGGAGTTTCTCTTCGTACTATTCTTTCTTTTTTCTCTTCAATGGATACAATTGGCTTTTCATCAACTTTTTCTAACATAGAAGATACATCAAGAGACTGATCGTCTGTTTGAGATTTTTTTAATGGAGACATAGTGGTTATATATTAACTTAAAATTAAATAATACTAATTTCTATTATTTTCATACAGTAGTAAAAATGTTTTGATATTTTTCCTTATAATCTTATGCTTAGAAGTAAAAACTAATCCTCCACAATGAGGTTTGTTACCTTTTTCTTTTGAAAATAATGGGGAGATAAGTCATTTAGCATTACGCTAAACAAACATAATCTTATTTCCCGCCATATTGGCAGGATTACCCTAAAGGTTAAATTGCGTAAAGAAAAAGTTTTAAAAATACGCTCCTCATTAGGAGGATCATACATATTTTACTAAATAGACTTTTGTTTTGTCAAGGGCAGTGTTAAAATTAGCATAATAATGAAAAAGCAATCATACATCTTACTTATTATACTTATTATTGTTCTTGTTTTTATAATAGGAGTACGTTATGGTCAAAATGTTGAAAAAAGCAATAAAATAATTGATTTTATTAGCTCGATTTCTCCAACTAAACCTCCACCCCCCTCTCCAACTCAAACTCTATTGGAATTTAAAAACTATGGACATTTAGACTGCGGAGTTCAATTTACTATCCCTTCAGTTTTTAATAAAGATAAAGAAACAACTACAAGCGCTAAATTTTCTCAAAACAATTTGCCTGAAATTGAATTTGCTTGTGAAAAAGATGAAAAAATTCAAAAAATACTTGATGATAAAAAAATAGCAAGCCAAGAATTTAAGCTTAATAAATTAAATATTAAAGCAAAAAAAGTAAAAGAAGATAAACAAACCTACCTTTATTTTCAATTAACAAACTATATTAAAAACAAAACAATATTTTTTAAAATATCAGATCTCTTCCTTCCTCTTTTCCAAAAAAGCTTTGAGCTGATATAATTATATGCCTTTTATGAAAAAGCTAAATATTGCATATTTTGGAACCCCATTATTTTCTGCCTATTTTCTTGAGAAAATGCTATTTGAGAAAAAGCAATATATGAATATCTCATTTGTAGTAACACAAAAAGATAAGCCTCAAGGAAGAAAAATGCAAATAACAAAGTCCCGCGTAAAAAAAATTGCAAAAAAATATGGAATTAGCGTTTATAACAATATATTTAATAATAACTATCAATATCTGTTAAAAGATATTGATATAGCTTTGCTTTATGCTTATGGAGAAATTGTCCCTGAAAAAGCTCTTAATATTCCAAAGTATGGCTTTTGGAACATACATCCTTCTCTTCTTCCCGTGTGTAGAGGACCATCTCCTATTACATATCCTTTAATAATGGGAGATAAAAAAACAGGAGTTACATTAATTAGACTTGATAAAGAGCTTGATCACGGAGATATAATTTCGCAAAAAGAAATTAAAATACTGCCTCAAGACAAAAAGCAGGATATGCAAATTAAGCTAAGTGATTTAGGTTTTAATATGTTTTGTGACGTTGTTAATAAAATAGCCACCCTTAAAGACTTTAAGCTAAAAACCATTAAACAGGATCATAAAAACGCAACATATACAAAGCCTTTAAAAAGAAGTGATGGATTTATTTCTTTTAACACCCTGCAAAAAGCTTTAAAAAATGAAAAGCTTGAAATAAAAGATCTACCTGAGATTTATAAAGGCTTAAAATCAGATATTAAAAGCTCTCCAAAAATCATCTATGATTTCTTTTGTGGCATGCATCCATGGCCTGGAATGTGGACTAAAATATTGGTTAATAACACAGATAAAAGATTAAAGATTATTGATGTGGACTATGATAATAATGAGCTTCATATTAATAAAGTTCAGCTTGAGGGCAAAAGATGTGTAGATTATAAAACTTTTCAAAAAGCATATCTTTCAAGCTAGAGTCCCTGTTTGGTTATAACTAAACAGGGATTGACTACCATTTTAGTTATATATGTAAGAATGGTCATGAGAAATTATATTAAACACCTTGATAAACAATTGTCCTTGGCCTATAACCTATCACTTGCTATCTTCTCTCTAATTCTTTCAAAAAAATCTTCCATAAACTTCAAATTATGATATGTTAAAAGAGAATATCCAATAAGCTCCTTTTGTTTAAATAAATGATGAATATATGCTTTTGTAAAATTTGTGCAAACATAGCAATTGCAGTTCTTATCAAGTGGGCTTAAATCATGTCGATAGTCATTGTTCTTAATATCAATTGCATTCCAGCTTCTTGTTTTTAAAACATTGCTTTTATTTTTTTGAAATACCTTCCCTACTCTTGCAAGTCTAGTAGGCTCTACGCAATCAAAAGTATCAATTCCATATGCCACCAAATCTAAAATGTCATCTAATTGTCCAACTCCCAAAAGATGAACTGGTTTTTCTTTTGGTAAGTATTTTGAAGCCCATTTAACCTGCTCCCTCATTTCTTTTTTTGTTTCATGAACAGATACTCCTCCTATTGCAACTCCATCTGTTTTCTGAGAACTTACAAATTCAGAAGATATATTTCTTAAGTCTTTATGTGTTCCTCCTTGAATGATGCCGTATAAATATCTTTTATAATCTTTTTCTTTTAGTTCTTTTTTCTTTTTTATGCATCTTAAAAGCCATTTATGCGTTCTTTCCATTGCCTCCTTTGCATATTTGTAAGTTGCAGGATAATATGTACATTCATCAAAAGCCATCATAATATCTGAGCCAATATCTATTTGATACTCTATTGATTTTTCAGGAGTAAATATTAATGTTTCTCCTTTAAATGTTGATCTAAAAGTAACTCCGTCTTTAGATATCTTAATAACAAGAGGCTGCTCATCACCTCTCACGTCAGCTCTTCTTGTATTTTTTTTTCTGTTATTTTCAGCCAAAGAAAAGACCTGAAACCCGCCTGAGTCAGACATTAGAGGAATATTAAGTTTTGAAAAAGCATGAATTCCTCCTGATTTTTTAATAACAGAAGTTCCAGGAGACATAACCAAATGATATGTATTTACAAAAGCAACTTGTATTTTTATTTCCTTTAATAAACTTGGCAGTATCCCTTTAAGAGTTCCTTTTGTTGCACATGGAACAAATGAGGGAGTAATAATTGTTCCATGATAAGTGTGTATTTTCCCAAGTCTTGCTTTTGATTTTTTTGATTTATGAAGAATCTTAAAAAACTTAGTACTCATAAATCTTTCTCCAGTTTTAAAAATGTAAACCTGTACTTTCCTTCTCTGTCCTGTTTTTTATACACAACTTTTCTAAATGCAGAATAATCAGGAAAATATGTATCGGCACTATATTTCCCTTTTACTATTGTTAAATAAAGTTTGTCCGTAAAAGGAATGGCTTGCTCGTAAATCTGACCTCCTCCAATAATAAATATCTGTTTGTTCTTTTTTTTAGCCAATTCAATTGCCTTTTTCAATGAGTGGGTAATATAACAACCAGAGGCTTTGTATTTTTTTTCTCTTGTTACAATAATATTTATTCTTTTAGGCAATGGTTTTCCTATAGATTCATATGTTTTTCTTCCCATAATTACTGCACTATCTATTGTTATGTCTTTAAACCTCTTTAAATCTTTTTTAATATTCCAAAGCAGTTTATTGTCTTTCCCCAGTTCTCTATTTTCTCCTATTGCAGCAATAATACTTATGGTCTTCATATTATTAATTTGTCTTAATTTCTACAAGTTAATTCCTTTATTATATATAATAACAATATGAAGACTTACGCATATGTTTTTGATCCAACACAAAAGGACAAATTAAGCAAAGTGCGAGGTATAGGAAGATATCTTGAAATATTAAGAGAAAATTTTAATAATGAGTTTGTTTTTACAGGCAATCTTGAATCAATCCCACTGGATTCGGTATTTATTAATCCTTTTTTTAATTTTCTTTTAAAACCTATTCTTTTTAAAAAAAAATTCAAGTATCAAATCGCAGTAATACACGATCTTATTCCTCTTAAATATCCGCGTTATTTCCCAATAGGTATAAAAGGAAATATTAATGTAATACTGAATAAACTTGCATTAAAAAACTACGATTTAATTATTACAGACTCTGCACACAGCAAAAAAGACATTATAACAATGCTAAACATTCAAGAGAATAAAGTAAAAATTATCTATCCTATACTTTCAAAATTATTTACTAATAAAGAATACGAAAATTCAATGCCTGAAAATATTGATATTGACAATTTTTTTCTTTATGTAGGAGACGCTACATGGAACAAAAACCTATGCAATCTTGCAAAGGCAATAAAGCGCGCAAATGTAACTTGTGTGTTTGCGGGTAAAGTATTTACAGATTCTTTAAATAAGGATTTAAACCATCCTTGGCAAAAAGAGTTAAAAGAGTTTTTAAAATTAGCTGAAAATGATTCTAGGTTTATTTTCCCAGGATATGTTTCTAACAACAAGCTGATTTCATACTATAAAAAAGCAAAAGCAAATATTCTCGTTTCAAAAGATGAAGGGTTTGGTCTTTCATATATTGAGGCCTCATCTCAAAACTGTGCTTCCCTTGTTTCAGACATTTCAATATTTCATGAAATTACACAAAGTGCTGCTTTTTTTGCAAATCCAGACTCTTACGAAGACATAGCTGAAAAGTTAACATTAATAAACTCAAACACTGCTTTAATAAACAACATAAAAGAAAAGGCAAAACAAAGAATAATATTTTTTTCACAAGAAAAATTCAAAACAGAATATTTAAAAGCAATAAATAAATAATGAAATATAATATTTTAATAACAATTTTTACCCTGCTTTGTATATCATTTTTAATAATTATTATAATGCCAAAAAAAAGCATTGTATATTCTCTAACGGCTTCGCCTTCTGCAGCCCTAAGCATTTCTCCAACACCTGAAGATTTTAGATATGGTAATATTTCGTCCATTGGAAATATATTTGATAATTTATCTACAAAAACCAAAGGAAGCTTTAGTCTTTTCTTTTATATCGCAATATCTTTCATATATGTTATGATCATGCACTTTGCTGTAGGAATGAGAGGAGAATTCAATTTATACCGCTTTTCAGGCATATTTGTAATTACAGGAATACTAGGTTGGATTATTAATTCATTTGAAACTGGATTTATTTTAGGAATAATAATTTCTTTAATATTTTGGCAGTCTGAATAACTTTTTGGCATTATTTGTTGTTGCTTTTATTATTTACAGCGAGGTAAAACGTGACTTGACAAGAATAGTCTAAAATGATATAAAATATATAGTTTAACACTACTCCGTCTTCGGGCGGAGGTTTTTGTTTTTAGCTATTTTTACTTTCAAATCTTCCAAAAAGACATATTTTGAAACTGACAACTTTAATTCCCAGGCAATCATTTTTCTGGTGGAAAAAATAATTACTCTTTTGCCAAAGTCTTTAAGTTTGTTAACTAAGTTGTGAAAGTCACTATCACCAGTAAAAAGAATTATCTCATCTACACTTTTTCTTTCTAAAAGAATATCCATAGTCATTTCTACATCAAAGTTTGATTTAAACACAAATCCGTCATTTGTCTTGATCTTTTTCAAAGGTTTGGTAACTGATGTTATACCGATTGCATCTAAATACTTTAGATAACGACGCATTTTATCATCATTCGATCTAATTCCAGTGTAATATCTGATATCTAAAATCTCCCAACGCTTTTTGAGAAAATCAATTACTTTTTTCCAATCAATAATCCAACTTAAATTTTTTTGGGTATAAAAAATATTAGCACCGTCAATAAAAACTTTTGCTTTTGGTTTTTTTGTTTTAGTTTTTGTTTTCATACTCTTGCTGATTATCTGTTATTTATAATTACTTTTCCCTTGGTAATCTTGCACTTGTAATATTACCATAAAACAATACCTGTCCCCATAGTTGTTTAGTGTCTTAAAAAAGGTAATTATTTATGAAAATCAGGGGTTTAATTTATTCCGCTTTTCAGGCATATTTGTAATTACAAAAGCATTTGGCTGGATTATTAATTCATTTGAAACTGGATTTATTTTAGGAATAATAATTTCTTTAATATTTTGGCAGTCTGAATAACTTTTTGGCATTATTTTTTGTTACTTCTATCATTTTCTGTTCATTTATATCTAAGAGGTTTGAAATATATTTACAAATTAAAATTAGATTGCTTGGCTCATTTGGATATTTTTTTTGAGATTTAACAGGCTCTGGCAAAATAAAAGGAGAGTCTGTTTCCAAAACAAGCAGTTCAATTGGGACATTTTTAATAAACTCCTGCTTTTTCCTGCTGTACGTTACATCCCCATCTACTCCTATATATACTCTATGCTTTTTTGCAAACTTAAGAAGTCTTTCATCAGGTTCACAACAATGAAATACAACTCTTCCTTTAAGCTTCTTGTCCCAAGTCCTATCTAAAACATCCAGAGTCTCAGAAACCGCTTGCCTATTATGTAAAATTACACTTTTCCCATGCCTTACTGCAAGTTTAATTTGAGCTTTTAGAAATTCTTCCTGCAAATTAAAAAACTTACTATTTATTTTATAATCCATATACTTTGTCTTTTCGTATTGATATCTATCTAAACCAATTTCTCCTACTGCTAATACTTTTTTATGGCAGATAAGCTTTTTAATCTTTCTTAAGTCTTTATCTATATCTAAAGACTTATCGCAATACTTGAAAATATGATGAGGATGTATTCCACATGCAGCATAAACTCCCTTGTACTGGTCTGCAATTTCTATTGCTTTTTCTGAGGTCTTAATATCTGTTCCTGGAATTAAAAAGTATTTTACGTCTTTTTCTTTAGCTTTTTTAATTACTTTATTTAAATTGTTTTTAAAAATCTTAAAGTTTAAATGGCAATGAGTATCAAACATAATAATTATTATTAAATATATATTCTATCTTATTTTCACCTCTTTTTGCTTTTTAATGTATAATTATTTTATGACCATCTTCATAGGGGCAGACCATAGAGGCTTTGAGTTAAAAAACAGCATTATTGAATATCTGCAGGAGAAAAATATCCGAATTGAAGATTTGGGCAATTATGAAAAGGAAGAAAATGATGATTATCCTGATTATGCTCAAAAGGTTGCACAAGCGGTTCAACAGAATTTAAATGACTTTTTAGGAATAGTAATATGTGGATCAGGAATTGGAGTTTGTATTGCCGCAAACCGCTATAAAAAGATATTATGCGGACTAGGGTTTAACGAGCAACAAGTAAAACACTCACGTGAAAATGACCATATTAATATATTAGCACTGGCATCTGACAGCATAAATCTTGAAAAAGCAAAAAGCCTTGTTGATACATTTATTAATACGACGCCCATTCAAAATGAGAAATACTTAAGAAGAATTAACAAGATTGATAATAGCGATTATTTACCAAGTCATCTGCAATAGTATTTCTTTCTCTTGGAATATAATTATATGTAATTGGCAAGTCATTCTCCTGCTCTAATATTCGAATTTGTAAAATAAACTCGCGTATTTTTGCATTTTTTACTTTAAACCTCCCCATTAATTGATTTGTCAAAAGATTAGAATCTGAATATACTTTAATATTTTGAATGCTTCCCATTTCTCTCTTAATGTCTTTTACTTTTTCTAAAGCCCTTACTACAGCTTTATACTCAGCTATATTATTTGTAGCAACACCAATATCCTCTCTATATGTTTTTATTTGCTTCCCCCCGCAAAAAAATACAATTCCAATTGCAGCAGGACCAGGATTCCCCTTTGAACCACCATCTGTATATATTTCTAATATCATACCTTACTAAATTATATAAATAAAATTAAGTTAAAAACACATTAAAATTAAAACTCTTCTAATATGTCTTGATAACAGCTAACAAGCTTTGCTCCTTGTTTAAGAAGAATGTTTGGGGCTTCAGACTGGACATGTGTAATAGGACAAGGGACTGCAAAAACTTCTCTTCCCTGCAAAAGAGCATATCTTGCAGTAATTAAAGTTCCAGACCTTTTTGTCCCTTCAATTATTAAAACGCCATTTGACATTCCTGAAATTATTCGATTTCTGGCAATAAACATACCTTTCTTCACAGTTATACCTGGAGGAAATTCTGAAACAATAATCCCATTTTCATTTAAAATCCTAAAATACAAATCTCTATTTTCCAAAGGATAAATAACATCAACTCCGCATCCTAAAACAGCAATTGTTTTTCCTTTACTATTCAAAACACCATGATGAATGCAGGCATCTATTCCTATAGCCATACCAGAAATAATAGTAATGCCTGCTTTTGACAAGTCTAAAGAAAGCCTTTTTGCAACTTTTATTCCATATTCTGTTGGGCCCCTTGTACCAACAATGCTTAAGAAAATATCCTTTTCAAAATCATAACTTTTAATATTTCCTTTTACATACAAACAAATAGGAGCGTCTGAGATATTAAGTAATTGTTTTGGATAGCTTATGTCTTCTCTTGTAATAATCTTAATGTCTTTTTTTAAAATATCTTTATACTTTTTAAATAAATCAAATCTGTTTCTAAACATAATAAACTTATCTGCAAGATTTGCGCTTATAACTTTTTCCAAATCATGTTTATTTGCACAATATGCTTTTTTTACATTTTTGAACTTATCAATAAGAGCATTAAATCTATACGGACCAATCCCTAAAAAATGAGAAAATCCAAGATAATAAAGCGCGTTGTAATTTTCTATCCCTTTTACATTGTTTATTTTTATCACTTATTCATATGTATCATTACTTTGTAATTAAGTCCACCTTGTATGTGCTACAATTAATATATGCGGATAATTCCTACCATTCTTGAAAAAAACAAAAAAAACTTTGAATATCAGCTACAACGCCTAAAGCTATATTTTAATCACTTTCACGTAGATATTGCAGATCAAATATTTGTAAACAACAAGACAATAAATATTAAAGAAATGGCAAGTTCTATAAATAAAACTAATAACAATAATCTCATCTTTGATTTTCATCTTATGGTAAAAGATTACAAAAAGCATGTAGAGGAAATAAGCAAGATTTCAAAA
>CAZHJA010000014.1:0-17618 GCA_964532865.1 uncultured Gammaproteobacteria bacterium | reverse complement strand
TAAAGATGGAGAAGTAATGATAGCTCCTTTCCCTCTTAAAGAACCAGAAATAGAAAGAAAAACAGAAACAAAAGATGTTGTAATAATTTGTAGATATCTTATGGCTTGGCGCGGAAATAGTTAGAATAATAAAATCGATAATTAAAATAAATTAATTTATTCTTTCTTAGGAAATAATGCCTTTATTTTTTTAATATCTCCTTCTGTTGCTTTAATAATTTTTTCTGCTGTATTTGGAAGAAAAGGCTGAAGTTTAATTCCTATTGTATTTATTTCTTTTAATGTTTTTTGAATAAATTCTTTTCTTTGATCTCTGCTTTTTTTCCATGGTGCAAATTCATCTATACTTTTATTAATTTTTTTAATATTATTCCAGATATTTTCTAAAATTTTATTAAAGTTGAAATTTTCAAATAGCTTAATTTCTTCCCCGCAATATATATTTTTTATTTTTCTTTTTTTAATATTAATCTTATCCTGCTCTGCAATATTTGTAATTCTTAAAACTAAGTTTCCTAGCTCATTTGCAAGATCTGAAACATATATTTCATGCATTCGTTTATTTGAGTAATTGCCATCATTAAGTGAAGGTATTTCTCTTAAAAGATAATATCTTACTGCATCTGTTCCATATTTTTTTACTAGGTCATTAGGATTTATTACATTTCCTAATGTTTTGCTTATTTTTTTACCTGACATTGTTATAAAACCATGAACATATATTTTTGAAGGAAGAGGAAGTTTTGCAGAAAGAAGCATTGCAGGCCAGTAAATAAGATGGAATTTTGTAATATTTTTTCCAATGACATGGATTTTATTATTATTATTAAGCCAGTACTTTTTGAAAAGAGTTCCTTGATTTGAAAAATCAAGAGCTGTAATATAATTTGCAAGTGCATCAAACCACACGTATATTGTTTGAGAATTGTCATTTGGAACAGGTATTCCCCATCCTTTAGTTCTTTTTTTTGGTCGTGAAGCAGAAAAATCTTCAAGTCCTTTATTAATGTATGTTAATGCCTCTTTTTTTCTATATTCAGGATAAACTTTAATAAAATTGTTTTCATATATCTTTTTAAGCTTTTGCGTATATTTTGATAAAGCAAAAAAATAATTCTCTTCTTCAACAATTTCTAGCTTTTTATTATGTTCAGGACAGATATTGTTTTTAAATACTTTGTCTTTGTAAAATGTTTCACAGCCTGTGCAGTAAAGCCCCTTGTATTTTTTTTTGTAAATGTCTTTATTACATAGTTTCCAAAGCTTTTGAGAATTATTTTTATGTTTAAGGATTGTTGTTTGAATAAACTGGTCAAATGACAAGTTAAGAGAATGCTTTAAATTGAAGAAAAGACGAGAATTTTTATCTACAAATTTTTGAACAGGAATTTTTTCCTTTTCAGCAGCTTCTACATTTTTAATGGCATTTTCATCTGTTCCTGATAAAAAATATGTATCATAGTTTTGTAATCTATAAAATCGTGCAAGAGCATCAGTTTGTACTACTTCAAGAGCATGTCCTATATGCGGACTTGAATTAACATAAGCAATTGAAGTTGTAATATATGCTTTTTTCATTTTAGTAATATTAAAAGGCCTATAAAAAGACAAACTGCTAATATACTCGTAATTATATCAAACGCCTGACTTGAAAGAAGAATAAGCAAAAAGAAGAGAAACAATGCAAAAGACACTGCAATCTTGTTCCCTAGAAGCTGAGATAAAATAGCAAAGATAAGAAGGCAGATTATAATTATAAATCCAATAATAATGACTAAATTGGTAGGCGGGATAAATATTATTATTAATAAGCAAGCGATAAATAATATTATAATATAGAAAATAGACCAGCTTATTTTAATATTTAGTCTGTTTCTTTTTTTTGTAAACTTTAATTTTTTTTTATCATTATCTAGATTTAGCATATTTACTATATATTATTTAAATCACTTGCAACATGGCAATACATCTATTATAATGATAAATTATGAAAGATAAGAAAGAAAAGCAAAAAACTTTTACTGCTTTAGATTCAAAAGAAAAAAAAGAAGTAAAAAAAGAAGTAAAATCTAAAAAAAATACGCAAGATAAAGTTTTACTACCAAAGACAAAGCAGGAGACTATTGAGCTTTTTGCTCAGACTAAAGCAGATACTGGTTCTCCAGAGGTGCAAATTGCCTTGCTTAGTCACAAGATTATTGGTTTAAGTGAACATTTGGATATTAATAAAAAAGACAATCATTCAAGAAGAGGATTACTGAAAGTTATTGCAAAAAGAAGAAGAATATTAAATTATCTTCAAAAGATAGATCAAAAAAGGTATAAGGATTTAATTAAGAGGTTGGGCCTGAAAAAATAATAATACAAGAATATATGAAAATTACAGAAGAGTCTATAGAAATTAATGGACAAAAATTAATTCTTCAGACTGGAAAATTAGCAAAAGCAGCAACTACTTCGGTTTTTGGAAGGTTAGGGGATACTTGTGTGTTAGTAGCAGTTACTGTAGGTCAAGATAGGCCTGATATTGATTATTTTCCTCTTCAAGTTCAATATGCAGAAAAGCTTTATGCAGGAGGAAGAATTAAAGGCTCTCGTTGGGTTAAGAGAGAGGGCAAACCATCGGACGAAGCAATTCTTAATTCTAGACTTATCGATAGATGTATTCGACCATTATTTCCTAAATCTTTTAAAAAAGAAGTGCAGATAATTATTACTCTTCTTTCTATTGATGGAGTTAATTCTCCTGAAATATTGTCAGCAATTTCAACATTTGCAGCTTTGCATATTTCTCCAATTCCATGGAATGGACCAATTAGCATGATGAGAACTGGATATGTGAAAAATAACGGGGATGGTATGTTTGTTACTAATCCTACAGAAGATGAACAGAAATTTTCTACACTAGACTTAATTGTATCTTCTTCAAATAATAAGGTAAATATGATTGAGGTAGCAGCAGAAGAGATTTCAGAAGAAATTATTTTAAAAGCAATAGCTCTTGCTAAAAAGGAAAATAGTCTTATTATTGATTTTATTGAAAGTTTTAGGAAAAAAGCTGGCTTGCCTAAAGAAAATTTTCAAGAAGATACGTCTCAAGAGAAAATTATTCAAATATTAAAAAAAGATTATAGAAAAAATATTGATAGTCTCATATCAAAAAAAGCAGAAAAAGAATTTGGTGGAGACGATGGAATATTAAATTCAATAGTTGAGGAGGTATTAGAAAAATATAAAGATGAGTTTGATAAAAAAACAATAGTAAAAGCAATAGATACATTAAGTAAAGTAATAATAAAAGAAAATATATTAAAGCTAAAAAAGAGATTAGATGGTAGAGGACTTGACGATGTACGAGATATTGGAGTTGAGATTTCTGTACTTCCACGAACTCATGGATCGGCAATATTTAATAGAGGAGACACGCAAGCCTTATGTATTGCAACACTTGGAGCTCCTAGTTTAGAATTACTGATTGAAAGTCCAGAAGGAGAAGAGGCAAAAAGATATATTCATCATTATTATATGCCTCCTTATTCTGTTGGAGAAACTGGAAGAGTAGGATTTCCTTCAAGAAGAGAAATTGGTCATGGAGCATTGGCAGAAAAGGCAATAGAGCCAATTTTACCTTCTGAAAAAGAATTTCCATATACCATACGGGTTGTTTCTGAAGTTTTATCTTCAAATGGTTCCACCTCAATGGCTTCAACATGCGGTTCTTCTCTTGCTCTTATGGATGCAGGAGTACCTATTAAAGCTCCAGTTGCTGGAATTGCAATGGGCATGGTTTCCTCTTCAGATGAAGACTATATGATTCTTACAGATATCATGGGGATTGAAGATTTTTCTGGAGAAATGGATTTTAAAATTGCAGCAACGGAACAAGGAATTACTGCAATTCAACTTGATGTGAAAAATATGGGATTAACAGATAAAATGATGAAGGAAACATTTGAAAAAGCAAAGAAAGCAATACTTCATATTTTAGGCAAAATGAATAAAGTTATAAGTAAGCCAAAGACAGAACTTTCCAAATTTGCTCCAAAAGTAATAGTACTTACTCCTCCACAAGACAAGATTGGTGAGATTATAGGTCCAGGAGGAAAAAATATCCGTAGCCTTATAGCAAAGACAGATACTGATATTAATGTTTCAGATGACGGCAAAGTAACAATAACAGGGCTTGATAAGATAAAAGTAGAGCAGGCAGTTGCATCAATTGAAAATATTACAAGAGAGGTGCAAATTGGTGAGGAATTTGAAGGCGAAGTAAAGCGAATTTTAGCATTTGGAGCTTTTGTAGAAATTCTTCCAGGCAAAGATGGCCTTGTTCATGTATCTAAAATGTCTAATCAATATGTAAAAGACCCAAACCAAATTGTTAAAATTGGAGATAAAGTAAAAGTAAAAGTCATTCAAGTTGACAATCAGGGAAGAATTAACCTTCAAATGCTTAAATAGTATTTTGCAGCATTTCTTCTTTCTATACCCAAACCTCATAAAGTGTATAGTATCTCTTGGACACCGCACAGCTATAGTTTGTAATTGAGAGTCATTCATGGTTATAGTCATATATCATTTATTATGGCTCTCATTTGTTATGGGCTCAAGTTGTATTGAAATCAAGCCCTCGTTCAGGCTCATCTTGTATTGGAGAAGACTTATATTTGACAAACAAAACTCTTTATGTTAATATTCAAAATAGAGACGTACCTCCCTCGCTTCGGCGAGGGACTTTTTTTTATTTTTCTAAACACCAGAATTTTTTTAACTTTCGAAAATCTATATATTTTGCTCTTTCTATCAATTCTTTTGAAATATGGTTTTTGGTTGATATCACTAAAACTCTCTTGCCTGCTCTCTTTACTCTATCCACAACAGCAGCAAAATCACTATCGCCAGATATTAAAATAGCGGTTTTGTAGCTGTTAAGAGTATCAATCATATCTAAAGCCAATTCAAGATCTAAATTACCCTTCCAAAGCTTTTCTTTATTCTTTAAATTGATAATTTTAATTGGTTTTGTTCTTAGTATATATCCTAAAATGTCTAAAAGGTCTAAAAATTTCTTTTGTTTCTCGTTTCCCGGTATTGTGGCGATATAGACAAAACACTTTGTATTTTTCCCGCATTCTTTCTTAAAATATTTCATCAATTTTTCGTAGGATATTCTCCATTTTAAAGTTCTTTGAGCATAAAAAATATTAGCAGCATCTATAAATACATAAACTTCACCTTTGATAAACTTTTTTAACATAGTTAATTTTATTTTTATTTTTATCATATTAATAAATAATAATCAATCTGTTAAGAATTAACTTTCTTAAACAAAAGATATGAACAAGTTGAGAAACACAACTATCACTTCTGAAGGATTTTATATAAGGCAGAAAAAAGAACGATAACAAAAGTGTTGCCTATGTATCCACTCTTAGTCAGCTTAGAAAACACTATCTTGTTTTGATATAATTTTAGCCAATGTCTAAACAGCTTCTTATTTATCAAAAACTATATGATTTTGTATTATGGATGTATCCGCTTATTAATCGTATTCCCAAGAGCCACAGATTAGTTTTGGGTCGTCATATTGAGGAGCTTTGTATTTCCTTACTTGTTCTTGTTATTTCTGCAAATAAAGTAAGGGGTCAGGAAAGATCAGCGCTTCAGATTGAGATTTCTAATAAATTAGATAAACTTCGTATCCTTATTCGTCTTTCAAAAGATTTGAGATTTATAAGTATAAGGCAGTACACATATGCGGCTGAAAAAATGAATGAGATTGGAAAAATGCTTTACGGTTGGATGAAAAGTGTAAGGTAAGGTACCATAATATAATTGTATATATTTAACATGAGGGGGAAAATTACAAAATTGCTTAAGATGCTTTCCTCCGTGGCGGGAATTGGAATAATAACGCCAACACAGGAGCATTCACGTTGAATCTGAACAATATTCCGGCGAATCAGAACGGCAACATTGGGTTGCGTTGTGCCAGTGATCAAAAATTGCCAGTTGCGAGTGATGCACTTTTTAAGGATGTGTATCCAGGGTACATAAAGATCACAGTATTTTCCTCCAGTCTCTTGACAAACGTCAAGAGCAAACATAATGCCTGTATTCCTTTTTCGGTAATATACCAAAAAAGGGTAAATAGGTTTTTGCATGCTCAATTTTGAGTATGATACACCTTGGGGGAGTCAATGCGACTGCCCCTAAGGTGTGTTTTTAAAGTAGATATGCACTATAAAGACATTTTTAGTTTTAATCACTTGCTTAACTCATATAATCGAGCCAGGCGAGATAATAGAGAAAAACACAGTGTTTGCAGGTTTGATTTCTTTTTGGAAAACAATCTTTTAAAGCTCAAGTATGAGCTTCAATTCAATAGTTATTATCCTTTTCCTTATACATGCTTTATTGTCACTGATCCTAAGAAACGTAATATAGCGGCACCTCATTTTAGAGATAGAGTGGTTCAGCATGCTTTGGTTTCTGCAATTGAGCCATTATTTGACAAATCGTTTATCAAAGATGCATATGCCTGCAGATCAAAAAAAGGCACACATTATGGAGCTAGACGCATGAAAAAATTTCTTACATCAGCCCGCTGTATTTACGGCAAAAACACGCCTCTTTACATTCTTCAATGTGATATTAAAAAATTCTTCCCTTTTGTATCATGGGATATTCTCCTAACACTTATTAAAAAGAAAATTATTTGTAAAAAAACACTATCATTAATCGAAACAATCTTAACAAAACATAGGGTAGCTAATAAAACAGGGTCAATTAATAGTTTTCCTCCAGAAATCGTTTCAACAACAGAAAGGAAAGGTCTTCCTATCGGTAATCTTACTAGCCAGCTTTTTGCCAATGTGTACTTAAATCCTTTAGATCACTTTGTAAAAGAAAACTTAAGAGAACGCTGGTATGGTAGATATATGGATGATTTTTTTATTATTCATCATAATAAAAAGCATCTCCGCAGAACCAAACTAAAAATACAAGCCTTTTTATCTAAAAAATTGCAACTATCTCTTCACCCTAAAAAATCAATAATTCAAAATGTAAAAAATGGAGTTGCTTTTGTCGGATATAGAATTTTTTATGATCATGTCCTTATCAGAGCATCAACTTTAAGACGCTTTCAGAAAAAATACCACAGGTTTCAAAAACAGGAAAAAAACAAAATAATTAGTAAAAAAGAACTTCTGCAAAAACAAGTATCTTTCTACGGACATTTAAAACACGCTAATGCATATAATTTGAAAAAATCTATGTTTTGACTTTACAAAACAAGTAAGAAATGTAGTAATATTATTGTTAATTATTAATTAATAATAGGTGATAGAAAAATGCAATGATCTTTTCGTCAAGAGGATATATTGCAAAAGAATTAGTACATGTCGCAGATAAATATATTCCTTTTGAATCAATAAAAAGTTATTTGAGAAAAAAATCACACCGCCTTAAAAAGCGGAGGATTATTTGTAATTTAATAACAAAAAATATATATTTAAAATATCATATAGAAAAATATGAAGTATAAGAAGCATATTATCTTTGGATTAATTATGGCATTAAGTTGCTACTTTGTTATTTTTCAAACAATTATCCCTTATGTTTTTGCATTAAACGATACTACTAAAACATGGACATTTTCTGTTGAAACCTCAAGTGATTATACTTATGACTCAAATCTTGTTGCAGTTGATGCAAATGGCGCTCATCCTATAGCTGGTGTTAATAAAATAACAAATCCTGCATTTGCTTCAGATAATTCAAGCTGGAGTACAGCAGCAGTTGCCCCATCTGGCTGGGTTGAAGTGCCTGGAAGCGGAACTTATTTAACAGAAAATTTCCTAGTAATGAAATATGAAGCCAAATGTGCTTTAACTTCAGATCCTACAACAGGCCTTACAAGCCCAGAAACCAGCACATATAATACATATGATGACAATACAACCGAATGTACAAGTGCAAACAATAGACAAGTAGTTTCAGTTGCTTCAGGTTACCCAATAGCAAATATACAACAAACCGAATCTATCACAAGATGTTCAACGGTAACATTGGGGGATACAAGCGCCCATCTTATTACAAACAACGAATGGATGACTATTGCAAGGAATATTGAAGCACAAGATACAAACTGGTCAGGGGGCACAGTCGGAAGCGGATACTTATTTGCAGGTCACAATGATAACCAGCCTGCAAAAGCCCGAATTGCATCAACTACTGATACGGGTGATTACCGTTGTGCATATACAGACAGTGCAGGCACTACAGAAAATCCAAGCAGTTGTCCCACCTATACATTAAACGGACAATCTGGAACCGCAGGCAATCAGGTACGGGTTCAGACTCTCTCAAATAGTTCTGTACTTTGGGATATACCAGGCAATGTCTGGGAGTGGACAGATAATACCATCAATGGAGCAGATAAGCCTGTGGGAAATCCAAGTGCTTGGGTTGAATGGCAGACAGTGACAGACTTTGGCACCTTAAGCTCGGATTTAACGCGGCCAAGCGATAGCAACTACTATGATGCTGATTACGGAGTAGGGCAATATTATCAAGGATCTGCTTCAGGCGGTCCTTATGCTTTCCACCGTGGCGGGAGTTGGAATCGTAGCGCCAGCGCAGGAGCATTCACGTTGTCTCTGAACTCTATTCCGGCGGCTCAGAACAGCAGCGTTGGGTTGCGTTGTGCCAGTGATACCGTAGACATCTCTCACTCTTTTTCCTCTTCATCCGGTCGGTCTGGTGCAGGAGGCGATACAGTTTCCGTAGGCTCTGTTTCTAATGGTAAAATCTATCAATCTGTTAATGTTGGAGATACTTCAACTTATGATTTCTCAGTTTATGCTTATGACTCAACAGGTGATGGAGGAGGTGTGATTGATGAAAATGTAGCCCAACTTTACTACAATGGTTCAACAATATCTACAACATACTCTGCTGTTTCAGGAGAGAGCGGATGGTATAAATTAACAGGGACAATAACAGGGGCAAATGAAGAAAGAGAGTTTGGTCTTGTTGTAAGAAAAGGAAAAACAGTAAAAATTGATGACTTTACACTTTCCAAATCAGGCACATACAGTGTTTACACAACAAGTGCATATGAAAATGCTCAAGTTACAACATGGGATTCTTTCACTGAAACTGCTTCATTTTCAGGAAACGCTAGTGTTGTTTATCAGCTCTGCACTAATGAAGGAGCAACATGTGAAACAGGTTCATCATGGCAGTATTGGGATGGTAACTCATGGGAAACAGCCTCAAACACAACACATGTAAATACAGATGATGAGCTAACCCAAACAGCAATGCAGGCCCTGTCTGTTACTTCTCAAAAACTTTCAGTTAAAGCTATTATGTCATTTGGAGGAGCTGATACTCCTTCTATTACTTCTTTTGCAATAGGACTTACAACAGATACAACTCCTCCTACCACTAACGCCTCATCTCTTGCAATGCTATCCTCTGCAGGGGGCTCATCTGTTTCTTCAAATGGTTGGACAAAAGAATCATCTCCATATTTCTCATGGACTGCAGGAGCTGATAACGCAGGAGGATCAGGACTTAAAGGATATTGTTTGTATCTGGGGACTGATGAAGATGGCAATCCTGAAACTTCTAAAGGATTACTTGGAACTTCCCCTGTTGATACAACAGATACAACATGCCAGTTTATTATATCTTCAACAAGTATAGATTTTGCAACTGCTTCATACAAAGGAGATACATGGCTTTCATCTTCAACTGCTTCATATTACTTAAATATAAAAGCAATTGATAATGCAGACAATATTTATTCAGGAAACTCTACTCAATTTCAATTTAGATTTGATAATACCGATCCTTCAAATCCTTCAGGACTTTCAGCTCCTCAAGAATACCAGCGGGAGATAGAAAGCATTACGGTATATTGGGCTGTATCAGGAAGCGTTGGCTCCTCTGACTCTCACTCAGGAGTTAAAGGATATCAGTACAGAATTGGAAGTTCAGGTACATGGTATGGTTCAAGCCATAATGGAAGTCAAGATTGTGATGATGTAATAGAAACTGCTTCATATACGCTTGATGCAGATTATGACTCACTTTCAACAGGAGAAAATACCTTTTATCTACGTACTTGGGATAATGCCTGCAATGTAGCTGATTCATATATTACTGCAATATTAAAATACAATGCTTCTTCACCAACTGCTCCTCAAAACTTAAGCGTTACCCCTTCTACCAATACTGAAAATTCATTTGCTTTTTCATGGGATGCACCAGAAAGCTATTCAGGTCAATCAAGCGGGCTTAGCTACTGTTACAGTATTAATTCCGTACCCTCGGCAACATCATGTACTTGGACTTCAAACACTTCTCTTTCTGCAGACTCCTATGCAACTCAGCCTGGAACAAATACTTTTTATGTAGTTGCAAAAGATGAGGCAGGCAATGTTAACTATGAAGCCTATGATTCAGTTAACTTTACAGCAAACACTTCAGCTCCTGGAGTACCACGCAATATGGATATTGCTGATATTTCTATTAAGGCTACTTCTAATTGGAAGCTTGTCTTATCTTGGGATGCTCCTTCTGATGTTGGAGCAGGTGTTTCAACATACAAGGTATATCAATCAACAACATCTGACTCTTGTTCATCAGATTTTACAAGTTTCTCAAGTATTGGATCAACCGCAGGAACATCATACACAGACACAGATCTTTCCCAACAAAATTACTATTACTGCGTCAAAGCATGTGACAGCGCCAATAACTGCAGCGCAGTCTCTTCAACTGTTACAGGTTATCCAGATGGTAAATATACCTCGTCAGCTTCTCTTTCTTCAGGACCAAGCGCAGGTTCAATAACAACAAAAAAAGTAACTATTACATGGTCAACCTCCCGTGAGTCTGACTCAAAAGTTCAATATGGCGTGTCAAGTGGTTCATATTATGATGAAGAACCTTCAAAAAGCTCTCAAGTTACTTCTCATTCTATTACTTTAACAAGTCTTTCACCTGGAACAACATATCATTACAAAGCTAAGTGGACAGATGAGGATGGTAATACTGGTATTTCAGATGAAAAGAGCTTTACTACTGATGCGGCTCCAACTGTTAAAGATGTTTCTGTAAAAAATATTGGTATATCAAGTGCAATTATTGAATTTACATCAACTGGGGCAAGCAAAGTTAAAATATATTATGGTAAAACAACTACATTTGGAGGATTAAAAGAAATTTCAACATCAGTCTCAGAAACAACATATACGACACAACTTGTTGGACTTGAAGATGGAACTAAATATTTTTATAAGATTAATACATTTGACAGCGAAGGTGATGAATATGAGGGAACAATATTATTTTTTAACACTCTTCCTCGTCCCAGAATATCCAAAGTGCGTATTCAGCAAGTTAAAAATACTGCACAACCTACAGTTTTAGTTTCATGGACAAGCAACACACAAGTGTCATCTATTGTCTCATATTATCCAGAAGGAGAAGCATCCAGCGCTAAAGATGAAGTAAATGTAGCGCTTGTTAAAGGAAATCATAGGATGGTTATTAGAAGTCTTATTCCTAAAACACAATACATATTAATAGTAAAAGGAAGAGATAAAATAGGTAATGAAGCAGTATCAGATACACAAAGGTTTACCACAGCAACAGATACCCGTCCTCCTCAGATTATGGAAGTACGCGTTGAAGGAGAAGCAGTTCCTCCAGTATCAGGAGCTGCTCAAGAGTCAAATGCACAGCTTGTTGTTTCATGGAACACTGATGAACCTTCAACAGGACAAGTTGAGTTTGGAGAAGGAACAGGAACAACATATACTCAAAAAACTCAAGAAGATTCAAATCTTACACTTAATCATCTTGTAATAATCTCAGGACTTACCCCTTCAAAAGTCTATCATTTAAGAGCAATATCAAAAGACAAGGCAGGAAATGAGGCAAAATCAATAGATACAGTAACAATTACACCAAAAGCAACAGAAAATGCACTAAACCTTGTTATTACTAGTTTGCAGGAAGCATTTGGTTTTTTAGGTAAGTTAAAGAAATAATAGTAGTTTAATTATTAAAATATATAAAATATGAGTGATTATTGCATTAAGGTATTAAATGTCTCAAAGTCTTTTCATATTGGAACACAAGATATTCAAGTACTTAAAGATATATCTTTTAATGTAAAGAATGGAGATTTATTAATAATTTTTGGTCCTTCAGGGTGCGGCAAATCAACATTGCTTCATACAATTTTAGGGCTTGAACCTCCTAGTTCAGGCACAATTACTTTATTGGATAAAAATATATATGGGTTAGAGAATGAAGATGAAAGAGGAGAATTTCGTAAAAAACATATAGGCATGGTTTATCAACAGCCAAACTGGATTAAATCATTAAATGTTGTAGAAAATGTATCTTTTCCATTATTGCTTTTAGGTATGGGAAAAGAACGGGTACAGGATAAAGCCATGCAGAGTTTAAAAAAGGTACAAATGGAAGATTGGGCCTTATATACTTCTACAGAATTATCAAGTGGTCAACAGCAAAGAGTATCACTTGCACGTGCAATGGTTACAAACCCAGAGATAATTATTGCAGATGAGCCAACAGGTAATTTAGATTTTGAAGCAGGACAAGATCTTATGAAATTATTAATATCACTTAATGAAGAACAAAACAAAACTATAGTTATGGTAACACATGACTTGGAATATTTGAAATTTGCAAATAGTGCTGTAAGAATATTAGATGGAGAAATTGCAAGAGTGTATTCAAATAAGGAAAGGGATAAGCTGCTAAAACAAGTTAAAGGAAAAAGAGGAATAAAAGATAAAATTGAAAAATAATAATATGAATAAAGCTAATTTTAATAAAAAACAAACAATATTTCACTTTCCTAAATTTAAAGCACTTTTATTTTTTTTCAAAGTAACTATATGGCAAACTAGTACCTTTATTCTATTGCTTTTAATTTATCTTGTGTCAAAAGTAATTTCAGCAGTTGCAAATTTTAGGTTTTTCCCAAAAAGAATAAGAGAATTATTAAAACCCAGTTTTAATAGTTTTTACACTCTTTCAATTAAAATATTAGATCTTCATAAAGAAGGTTCCATATCAAGGATAAATTTAATTGATTTGTCAATTCGTAATATGAAAGTAAAAAAAGCAAGAACTATAGTTACTGTAGGCGGAATGACACTTGGAATTGGAATTATTGTTTTTCTTGTATCCATAGGATATGGCTTGCAACAGGTAGTTATTTCAAGAGTGGCAAGGCTTGAAGAAATGAGACAGGCTGATATTGCTGTTTCCCCAGGAGGAAAATTAAAAATTAATGATAAAACTTTAGCTGATTTTAATAATTTAGCTAATATTGATATGGTTCTTCCTTTAATATCTGTAGTTGGAAGGGTTAATTACAAAAATTCAATTTCTGATATGGCTGTTTATGGAGTTACAAAAGATTATTTAAAACAATCAGCAATTAAACCCTCAGTAGGCAAGATATTTGAGAGTAATGAATTATTTTCAAAAATTAAAGAGAATAAAGGAAAAGTTGCTGGAGAATCTACAAAAAAAAAGATTGTAAAGTATGGAGAAAAAATTAAAGACATTGAGTTTAGCATTGATACAAATGAGTGGATAAGAATAAGAGAAAAACCTGATATTAATTCTAAAATCCTTGGATATACAAAAAGAACAAGTGAGGTTTTAATAGGCCAAGAATACTGGGGAGGAATGTATGAATCAGATGATGGACAAGGAGAAGCAGGAAAAGACAAAGCAGGAAAAACTCTTGGAAAATGGATAAAAGCTTCAGTTTTCCTTTGGGAGGAAAAGGCATGTGATAGAGAAAGCGGAGATTGTGAATTTGGAAAATATGTAGTTTTAAGAGATAAAGACGGCAGTCAAATACAAAGCAAAGGGTACTTTGCTGAAATTAATGGTGAATATCTTGTAGAAGCCCCAGATGTATTGGGTGTAAGTGATAGGGAGGATGATATAGGTAAATCATCTGCCAAATACAATGAAAAAATTCAAGATATTGATTTTAGTATTTATGAAAGCTTTTGGATAAGAATAAGAGAAAAACCTAATACTAATTCTAAAATATTAGGATATACAAAAAAATCTGAAGGAATATCATCAGGCCAAGAATACTGGGGAGGAATGTATGAATCAGATGATGGACAAGGAGAAGCAGGAAAAGACAAAGCAGGAAAAACTCTTGGAAAATGGATAAAAGCTTCAGTTTTCCTTTGGGAGGAAAAGGCATGTGATAGAGAAAGCGGAGATTGTGAATTTGGAAAATATGTAGTTTTAAGAGATAAAGATGATAGTCAAATACAAAAACAAGGATATTTTGCTGAAATTAATGTTTCTATTACAAGCATGAATATTAAAAAACCTGATGTTCTGGGTATAAGTACAGAAAATGACGCAACAGATGAGGCAAGTAATAAGATAAGCAGTACAACAGATGATAGTTTTAATAATGAAGCAAGCGATGAGGCATTTTTAGATTGGGTAGAGATTGCAAGTGAGGCGGGAGTTATTAAACCTCCTGAAACAAAAAAAGTAAAGATTGGAGCTTCTGCTAAAAGACAAGCTGTTGTAAACAGAGCAATGTTGAGAGTATTAGGTATAAATGAAAAAGAAGCTGTTGGAAAGAAATTTAAAACATCATTTGTTATTATTAGCGATCTTCTTGAGGAAGATGATGAGAAAATTGAATCAGTACTGGCAGAATATACAATTGTTGGTGTAATACCTGATGATAAAACACCAGTATTTTATGTTCCTTTTATGGATATACGAACTTTGGGAGTTACGAACTATTCACAAGTAAAAATTCTAGCAAAACATAAATCAAATTTAGATAAAATAAGAAAACAGATTGAAGCAATGGGATATTCTACAAGTTCTGTTGTAGATACAGTAGAGCAGATTAATAATCTTTTTTCAACAATAAGAACATTTCTTGCTCTTTTGGGTATGGTTGCTCTTGCAGTTGCATCTTTGGGGATGTTTAATACTCTTACTGTATCTCTTCTTGAAAGAACTAGAGAGGTTGGATTAATGAAGGCTATGGGTATGAAATCTTCAGAAGTACAGGAGCTTTTCTTAACAGAATCTATGGTTATGGGATTTTTGGGAGGATTATTTGGTATAGCTTTAGGATTTATTATGGGAAAAGCAGTTGGATTATTTCTTTCTCTTTTTGCGCTTTTTAAAGGAGTAGGATTAATTGATATTTCATATTTGCCTCCATTATTTGTTATTGTTATAATTTTAATTTCTTTAATTGTTGGTATTGTTACAGGAATATATCCTGCAAGGCGTGCAACTAAGATTTCTGCACTTGATGCTTTAAGATATGAATGACCTTGATTTTCAATAAAATTCCCATTAGAATCAATCTATGCGTCGAAGAAAAAGAATTTTTAAGCTTCCTTTTATTAGAACGAGGAGAAATAAAAAAACTATTTTTAATATGATTGGTTTTTTATTTGTAGGTCTTTCTCTTGTTTTAGGTGTGTCTTTTTTTAAAAGCTTTACAACAAGTAACAATGGACAGTTTTTATCTATAATTAATGATGAACTAGTTGTAAAATTTGGTCCTATTTCAATTTTAATCCCTCTTGTTGTACTTCTTTTCTCAGCTCATTTTTTTAATTCAAAAAAACTTAAATTTATAAAATTTAATATTACTGGGGGTCTTGTATTAATTTTTATTTCCCTTCTTGGTTTTTTTAGATCAGGATATTTTGGAGTATTAATTTATGACAATTTATTGCAGGATTTTTCATTTATAGGAGCAATTGTAATTTTAACTGTAATTTTTGTCATTGGTTTAATATTTTTCTTAGATACATCAGTTGATGTTTTTGTATTATTTATAATTAACATTTTCAAAAAATTATATGAATTTTTTAAACAATATATATTTAGAAGCTTTTTTGATAAAGATTGGAAAAAATCTAAAAAGCCTGAGACAGAAAAAGAATCTCAGCAATTTATTGAAGACAAGACATTAGATGATAAAATTAAATCAAAGCCTTCTTATATACAAGCTTCTTCAACCTTACCATCACATGGTATTGCAATTAAGCCATTGTCAAAAGCTTCACAAAGTGCTTGGGTATATCCTCCTTTAACACTTTTAGCTGAGACTGACCAGAAAATTGCTCAAAGAGGAGATATTAAAAAAAATGCTTCTATTATTGAACAGACTCTTGACAGTTTTGGTATTAGAGCTAGAGTTGTTGATATTAATAAAGGGCCTACAATTACTCAATATGCGCTAGAAATTGCAAAGGGAACAAAGCTTTCCAGAATCACTGCTTTGTCAAATGATTTGGCGCTTGCAATTGCTGCACAAACTGGTGCAGTAAGAATAGAGGCTCCAATACCAGGGAGATCTTTAGTTGGAATTGAAATTCCAAATATTAAACCAGAAATTGTTACTTTAAAAAGACTTTTATCTTCGCCTCTTTTTACGAATAACTCTGATCCATTATTTGTTCCTCTTGGGTTAGGAGTATCAGGAGAGCCTGAGGCTGCAAGTATATCTAAAATGCCTCATGTTTTAATTGCAGGAACTACAGGATCCGGAAAATCAATACTTCTTAATTCATGGATTTGTACATTTTTACTTCGAACAAAGCCTGAGCAATTGAGACTTATCCTTATTGATCCAAAGCGAGTTGAACTTACATTATATAATGGCATACCTCATTTACTAACAGAAGTAATAGTTGATCCTCAAAAAATTGTTTCTGCTTTAAGATGGACAGTAAGTGAGATGGAAATTAGATATAAAGAGTTTTCAGCAAAAAGGGTAAGAAATTTAGAAGGGTATAATGCTTTAAAAGATGTTGAAAAAAAGCCATATATTATGTTTATTATAGACGAACTTGCTGACTTAATGGTTTTTGCAAAAGGAGAAGCAGAAGAGCTTATTACACGTGTAGCACAAATGGCAAGAGCTACTGGAATTCATTTGATTTTGGCAACACAAAGACCATCAGTTGACGTAATTACAGGACTTATGAAGGCAAATATTCCAGCTAGACTTGCATTTAATGTAAATTCCATGATTGATTCAAGAGTTATTATTGATATGCCTGGAGCTGAAAAGCTTCTTGGAAAAGGAGATATGTTATTTTTGCCTCCAGAACAAGCAAAGCCAAGAAGATATCAAGGACCGTATATTACTGAAAAAGAAGTAATTAATTTGGTTCAATTTTTAAAGTCTCAAGTTCCAGAGGTTCATTATACAGAAGAAGTGACTCAACAAGAAAGTGGAATTTCAATGACAAAAAGAGGAACCATGATTATAGATGGCATGCAAAGAGATCCTAAGTTTAATGATGCTTTAAATGTAATAATGCAGGAAGGTAAGGGCTCTGCTTCATTAATACAGCGCAGATTAAGTGTAGGATATGCAAGAGCTGCAAGAATATTAGATCAATTAACATCTCAAGGATATTTAGGTCCAGCACAAGGATCAAAACCAAGAGAAATTTTAAAAAGACCTGTAATAGAAGAGGTAAGTGAGATGAGTATTGAATAAGCAATATATTTATTTCTTTTTTCCAAAA
>CAZHJA010000013.1:0-17675 GCA_964532865.1 uncultured Gammaproteobacteria bacterium | reverse complement strand
TTTTTTTGTTTTTACTTTCGCCTATCTTATCTTGTTATTTTAAATTAAAATATGTTTATTTTCAAACTTGTTCTCTTTATAAAATAAGTATATGAAAAATATCACTGTTATCATACATACTTACAATGAAGAAAAAAATATCCAAGAATGTATCTTTTCTGCAAAATTATTAACTAAAAATATTATTGTTATTGATATGAAAAGTAATGATAAAACTTTGGATATTGCAGAAAAACATGGAATCCAAGTATTAACTTTTCCTTTTTCTCATTATGTTGAACCTGCAAGAGAATTTGGAATTAATAAAGCAAATACAGATTGGGTATTTATACTAGATTCTGATGAAAGAATTACAAAGGAGCTTGCATTCGAAATTAAAAATACAATTAATAATAATTCAGGCTCATATTACAAAATATCTAGGAAAAATGTATTTGGAAAAAAATGGTTAAAACATGGAGGATGGTCGCCTGATTATCAAATAAGATTAATAAATAAAAAATACTTTGTAAAATGGCCCAAAGAAATTCATTCAACCCCAGTTATTCAAGGAAATATGGGCTTTTTAAAAAACCATCTTATTCATTTATTTCACGGTAACTTTGAAGAAATGGTTAAAAAAACAATAATATTTGAAGACATTGAATCAGATCTTTTATATAGAGCAAAAAGGAAAGCTTCAACTTTAATTTTTTTTAGAAAATTTATAGGAGAACTAACAAGAAGGCTTTTTAAACATGTTGGCTTCTTAGATGGTACAGTTGGTATAATGGAAAGTGTTTATCAAGCATTTTCAAAAACAATAACATATATATATCTATATGAAAAGAAAAAAAGCAGCTCTTTATGATCCTTTCCTTGATGTTATGGGTGGAGGTGAAAAACATATTTTATCTATCCTTAAGGTTTTAGAGGAAAAAGGATTTGAAATTCATATTTTTTGGAATAATAATGTTAGTGATAGGATAAAACATATCCTTAACATAAACTTCTCCAATAAAATTACATATCATAAAAATATATTTATTACAAAACAGCCTTTTATTAATAAATATCGATCTCTCAAGCCCTTTGATATTTTCTTTTATGTAACAAATGGAAGCTATTTTTTTTCTTCTTCAAAGAAAAATTATATCTTTTCAATGGTTCCTGATAAAAAACTATATACAATGGGAATATTAAATAAAGTAAAAACATACAATTATGAATTTATTTCAAATTCATACTTTACTAAAAATTGTTTAAAAAAATGGAAAATACACTCTAATGTTCTTTATCCATATATTGACAAAGAATATCTAAGCTTAAGAAAAGATATCCAAAAAGAAAAATATATTCTGTCTGTAGGTCGCTTTTTTAAGCATCTTCACTCAAAAAGACAAGATATCGCAATAAAAATATTTAAAGAACTTAAAAAAAGTCCTCAATTTAAGGATTTCAAACTAATATTAGCTGGAGGTTTAAAAGATGAAGATAAAGGCTATTTTCACAAACTGCAAAAATTAGCAGACAATGACCATTCAATAATATTTCAAACAAATATTTCACATAATAAAATATTTGAGCTTTATATACAATCTCAATTCTATTGGCATTTGGCAGGATATGAAGTAAATGAAGAAGAATCTCCGGAATTTACAGAACACTTAGGGATATCCCCTGTTGAGGCAATGGCTTGTCAATGTATAACCTTTTGCTATAAAGCAGGAGGACCAAAAGAAATAATTAAAGATGAAGAAAATGGTTTCTTATTTAAAAATAAAGATGAACTCTTAAATAAAATGAATATGGCATATAATAATCAACAATTACAAAATAAAATAAAAAATAATGCAAGAGAATATGCTAATGAGAATTTCTCATATAAAGTATTTAAAGAAAATGTCATAGATATATTAAAGTTATAGAAATAAAAAAAATATTAAATATAAAAATAAGAAAATGAACATCTCTGTAATAATACCTGTATATAGAAATTCAGATTTATTTTTAAAAAACTTAAAAAATAATATTAAGTTTTTATCCAATTGCGAAATTATTGTTGTTAATGACTATACAAAAGAAAGCTTAAAAGACAAGCTTAAAGATTATCAAGATATAATCTTGATTGAAAATAAAGAAAATAAAGGTTTTGGAAGTACAATTAATATTGGAGTAAGTAAAGCAAAACATAAGTATATTTTGCTTTTAAACAGTGATGTAATATTAACTAATGAAGATTACAAAAATACAATTCATTATTTTGAAAAAAATACAGATTTATTTGCAGTAAGCTTTGCTCAAAAAGAAAAAGATGGCTCAATAGTCGGTAAAAATACCATATATTGGCAAAAGGGAATGATGAACCATGAAAAGGCAAATAATATTTCTTTTGGGGATAATGCATGGGCTGAAGGAGGATCTTGTATTATTGATAAGTATAAATTTAATAAACTTAATGGTTTTGACTCTATTTATAGTCCTTTTTATTGGGAAGATATTGATCTTTCATATCAAGCATTAAAAGCTGGATACAAGATTCTTTTTGATCCAAGTATTCAAGTAATACACTACCATGAGTCTACAATAGGAAAATATTTTGACAAAAAATATATAAAAACAATAGCTTTAAGAAATCAACTAATATTTATTTGGGGAAATATATTTGATACTAATTTAATATTTCAGCATACATTCTTTCTTTCATATTATTTTATATATTTTTTAATTAAATTAGATTTTTCTTTTTTAAATGCTTTTTTTCAAGCTATTTTTAAATTAAATATTATTTGCAAAAAAAGAAAAGAACAAAAGAATACTATCAAGCTAACTGATAAAGATATTTTGCAAAAATTTAACAATTAATATTTTTAAAAGAATATAAATGAATAAAATAACTATAATTCTTCTTACTATCATAGTTCTTATATCATTTTTTCTTAATACTTTTAAACAAAATATCTATCCGCCGTGTTTTAATTCAGATGAAGCTGCAGTTGGATATAATGCATACTCAATTTTAAAAACAGGGGGAGATGAATATGGAAATTTCATGCCTTTAAGATTAAAATCATTTGGAGATTTTAAAATGCCTGTTTATTCTTATCTTTCAGTTCCTTTTATTTCAGTATTTGGATTAAATGAAACTGGAACGCGAGCTCTTAATTCATTTGTATCTATTCTTTTTCCTATAGCTATTTTTTTTCTTACGATTAAACTTTTTAAAGATAAAAAAATAGCTCTTGTTTCAAGCTTTTTAGTTTCTGTGTCTTTAGGACTTCATATCGTAGGAAGACATGCTCATGAAGCTTATCTTTCAGCTTTTCTTTTAACAATAACTATTTTGTTTTTCTTGAAGGTTTTAGAAAAACAAAATAAAAAGAATGTTATTTTGTTTTGTTTTTTTCTTCTTTTATCTCTTTTTGGCTATCATTCAAGCAGAATAATTGCAATATATTTATTTATAATACTTACAATTCTTCTTATAAAAGGTGAAAGGAAACTTAAGTTCTTTATTATTGTTTTTTTTATAACATTTCTTGCATTTGCTGTTTCAGATGTAATATATAACCCAACAAGAATTAATAATTTATTATTTTTCAATAATCAAGGATTTAACTTAAAGGTTCAAGAGTTAAAAACTGAAGGAGGATTTGCTCCCCTTTATAACAGCGTAACTATTGGCTTAAAAGATATAATTGGAGACCATCTTACTTACTTTTCTCCTCAGTTTTTAGTTTTAAATGGAGATCAAAATACTAGATTTGGCTATGAAGGAATGGGAATTATGGGAATAATTGAATATATTTTCTTATTTATTGGGATATATTATTTATTTAAAAATAAAGAACGATGGAGATATTTTTTAATAGGATTATTGTTATTTTCTCCGCTATCATCATCTTTATCATGGGCTAAGGGATCTCTTACCAGATCACTTTTTTTTCTTATTCCTATATTTATATTAAGTTCATATGGATTTATTAATCTTTTAAAAACAATAGGTTATAAAAGATATTACAAACTTGTTCTTTTTTTAATTATTATTTCTTTTGGATATTTTAATTTCTTTAATTGGGATTTTTATCTTTTTCATTATCCTAAACGAGCTGTTGTAATAAGATCATGGCAATGCGGGTATAAGGAGCTCGGCAAATATATAAATAAAAACTATGATAAATACGACAAGTTCTATATTACAAAAGATGTTGGCATGCCATATATTTTCCAGCTTTTTTATTTGAAATATCCACCTTTAAAATATCAAAGACAAGCTCAGCTTACTCCTCCTGATGAATATGGATTTGGCCAAGTAGAGCAGTTTGATAAATTTGTATTTCAATTTATTTCTCCTTTAAAAGTAAAAAATGCTGTTGTTATAGGATCTCAAAATGATTTTACAAATTACAAAAAAGAAAATCCTGACTTTGATCTCTCAAAAACTAAAATAATTAAAAAAGAAACTGAAGAAATGTTTAGAATATATGAATCAAATTAAACAAAAGAAATAATTGTAATATTATAGAAAGCGTGAATAAAAATTGGTAAAGTTAAACTTTTTCTCTGCAAGAACAAAAATGAATTGATAAGACTTAATATTAAATCTGTTGCCATAAAAAGAAGAAGCATATTTCCTGTAAGGCTTGAGTTTGTAAATAATATTGGGACATGAAGGAAGAAAAATAAAATACTTGCAAAAAAAGAAGCGCTTAAAATATTTCCTGATTCTTCATACAGTCTTTTTAAAATAAAGCCACGTGAAAGTATTTCTTCAGATATGGCTGTTGCAAAAGCAAGGATTACAACATAATAAAAAGGCTGTGCACTTGTTGATTTAATAATTATATTTAAATTTCCAGTTTTTACAAAAGTTGCAAATACCGCAGTTAAAAAAAATGTTGTCCCAGTTATACATCCAAAAACCAAGTCTGAAGAAAATAATTTTGCTTTAAAGTAAATATCTTCCAAAAAATCCTTTTTTTCTATTACCTTTATGTAATAAAAAACTGGGAATACAAAAACAAGTGGTTTTGCAATAAATTCATCAAACCATTCTGGAAGTGCAAGTGTATGTCGATATATACTCCATACAATAAGAATAATTGCCCAAAGATTTAGAGCCTTTTGTAAAGGAGAAACTTTTTGTTTAATTCCCTTCATTATAAATATAATGTACTCTGTTTTTATAAATAATTCAACAATATTTATACTCCTTTTAAAAGATTACTTATCCTAAGTTTAAGGCCTTTTGATATTTTGCCAATTACTTTTATTGTTGGATTTGCCTTACCTTCTTCAATACGTGCAATATATGTTCTATCTACGTCGCATATAAGTGAAAGCTCTTCTTGAGAAAGTCTTCTTTTTTTTCTTTGATTTATTACTTTTTCGCCTAATCTTTCATAAAAAAAATTGCCTTTCATAATTTTTATAAATATGTCATATAGACTACAATACAAAAACATTATTAAAAATTTATTAAAAGAAAAGTGAGCTATATAATTATTCTAAAAAATCACGAAGTTTTCTTGCACGCGTAGGATGTTTAAGCTTTCTTATTGCTTTTGCTTCTATTTGGCGAATCCTCTCTCTTGTAACTTTAAATTCTTTTCCAACTTCCTCCAGAGTTTTTGATTTTCCATCCTCAAGTCCAAAACGCATAACTAATACCTTTTTTTCACGAGGTGAAAGAGTACTTAATACTTTACTTAAAGCATCTTTTAAAAGCTCTCTTGAAACTGTATCATATAGTGTAGGCTTACTTAAATCTGCAACAAATTGCTCTAGCGTTGCTTCTTTATCGTCACCAACTGGAGTAGATAATGACTTAGGCTGTCTTGAGATTTTCTTTAAGTTTTCAATATCTTTAATACTCATCTCCATTTCTTTGGCAATTTCTTTATCTGTTACTTCTCTTCCAAGTTTCTGAGTTAATCTTCTTTGTATTTTATAATATCTGTTAATGTGATCAACCATATGAACTGGTATTCTTATTGTTCTTGACTGATCTGCGATTGCTCTTGTAATAGCTTGGCGTATCCACCATGTAGCATAAGTAGAAAATTTATATCCTCTTCTCCAATCATATTTTTCCACTCCTCGTATTAATCCTTTATTTCCCTCTTGTATAAGATCCAAAAATTTAAGCCTTCTTCCAAGATATTTTTTAGCAATAGAAACAACTAATCTTAAATTAGATCTTGTTAATAAGTCTTTTGCTTCTAAATCATTTTTTTCATATCTTTTAGCAAGTGATACTTCCTGATCAAATGTTAAAAGAGGAGTTTTACCAATTTCTTTTAAATACATTTTTATTGGATCAAGAGATTCACCATGTTTCAGTACAACTAACTGCTCAAGTTCTTTTTGAATTTCTTGCGTTGATTTTCTAGCATCACTTTCCTCTCTTGTTGACACTGTTTCATAAATATCTATACTTTCTTTTAAAGCTTCGTCAAAAAACATATCAATCTCATAAATATACTTTTCAGGTTTAGAATATACAAGAAAAATATCATCTTGTATTAAAAAGCCATCTTCTTTCCCCTGTCTTAGAAGATCTTTTAGTGTTTTAGGGAATTTTAATCTTTTCATATCTTAATAGGTCCAATTCTATAATGAAACTATCTTTTTTTCCACCTTTCTTAATTCATTGCTTTTTTCCTTTAATTTATCCTTGTATTCCTTAGATAAGTCTTTTTTCAGTAATATTTCTTTAATAATTCTTTTTAAAGAAAAACGCTTAATTTCATATGTTAATTTTTCGATATCATCTCTCGTGCTTTTAAGTTCACCTGATGAAGCATATAAATAAAGCTCATTAAACATTGATTTTAACTCATTTGGTATCTTATTAACAAATTCATTAGTATCAAATATCTCAGGATTATCTTTTCTATAATTTTTGAATATTTCATAAAGTTTTTTGTACGAAACAATAGAAAAATCATGCTTTTCTAAAATTACAAATATTTTGTTTGCTGTTTCTGTTGAAACTTGATCTTGAAAAAGAAGACTTAGTATATGTTTCTGTATGCTTATTTCCCTATTTACAGTTTTTTCCTGCTTTTTTTTAAATGAAAATTTACTTTTGAGCCTTTTTTGTCTTATTTCCCTAAACATCAGCTGTTCAATACTTGTCTTATCAATATCAAATAATTTTGCTACTTTTTTAACATAATATGATTTAACAATAGGATTTTGAATACGGGCAATATACGGAATTATTTCTTCAATTATCTTTTTTTTACTAAATGCATCATCTGATGGATATTTTTTTTGAAGTGTTTGGATAAAAAAATCATAAATTGGAATTGGTTTTGCTAATATTTTTTTGAATTTTACACTATCTTTTGTTACAGCTTCATCTGGATCTTTTGCATAATCAAAAACAACAATTGTTGTTTCAATATCTAAACTTTCTGCTTCTTCAATCCCGCGCTTAATTGCTTCTTCTCCTGCTGAATCTGCATCTAATGCAAATGTTACTTTATCTGAATATCTTTTTATTAAAGTTAATTGCTCTTTTGTTACTGCTGATCCTTTTATACCAATAATATTTGTTATTCCATTTTGATAAGGTAATATAACATCAAGCTCTCCTTCAACAATAATAGCAAGATCTAATTTTCTTATACCCTCTTTGGCCAAATGAATTCCAAATAATGTTTCTCTTTTATGATAAATAGGGGTTTCTGGAGTATTTATGTATTTTGCTGTAGTTTCTTTTTTCTCAAGAACTCTGCCTGAGAATCCAATAATATTGCCTCTTGCGTCTTTTAAAGGAAACATTATTCTTCCTCTAAATCTATCATAGTAATTTCCAGCCTTTCCTTTTATAGCAAGTCCTGCTTCTAAGATTTCATCATTGCTAAAATGCTTTGTTTTTAAAAAAGAAAACAATGAATTCCATGATTTTGGTGCATATCCTAATTGAAATGTATTAGATGTTTTTTTATTAATCTTTCTGTAATTTAAATAATCTAATGCTTTTTTTCCATATTTCGTTTTAGTTAAGATATGTCTAAAAAACTCCGCTGACATAGAATTAATTGCCATAAGCTTTTCTTTCTTTTTCCATAAATGATCTTCAAAATTTGTAGTTTTAAGCTTTACTCCAGCTTTTTTTGCCAATTCTCTTAATGATTCAAGAAATGTAATGTTTTCCCACTTCATTAGAAACTTAATAATATCTCCTCCCTCATGACATGAACCAAAACAATGCCATATTTGACGTTCTGGAGAAACAATAAAAGAAGGTGTCTTCTCTTCATGAAATGGACAATTAGCTTTAAAATTCTTTCCTGCTTTTTTTAAGCTTATATAACTTCCTAATAATTCAACAATATCTATTTTGCTTTTTATCTCTTCAACCTGACTTTCCATATGTATATTCTATCATTAGAATAAACATTCTTCTCTTTTAAAGTTATTTAAAAAGCAACAAGTCTTAATATCTATTGTTTTTAATCTATAACTTTAGTTATAATTAAGCATCGTGATATATTTATTTATTGATAAAAATAGTATAAAACTTCTTTATCTAAAAAAAGGGTTGATGGGACAGTATGAAACTAAATTCTTTGAAAAGCATCATGAAATTGATCTAATTGAAAACGGTATTGTTAAAAATACTGATCTTTTAGCTTCGGCAATTAAAGAGGGCTTAACCCTTATTTCCTCCTCTCCTATCAAAGATAAAAATTTGTTTCTTATACTCCCTCAAGAGTCATTTCATTTTTTCCGCACTGAACTTCCTAAAGACATTGCTCAAAGTGCTATTCTTGGCTTTATTAAAGATAAGGTAAAACTTAAGCTTCCTATTGACGTAAATACAAGCTACTTTGACTATATTATGTTTGAAGGAGAAAAAAACAAGACAATAAATTTCTTTGGGCTTGAAAAAGAAACGCTTGATAAATTTAATACTGCTTTATCTCTTCTTGATCTTACAATTAAAAAAATATTTCCAAATACTCTTTCCTATTTTAAACTATTTGAAAAAACACTTCGTAAGGGAAAAAAAGAATTAATTCTTTATGCATCGTGCGAACAAGGAAAATTATATGGATATTTATATGATTCATTGGGTCTTCTTTCTTCAAAAAGATGGACATATGAAGTTACAAAAGACAAAACTATTGAAAAAGGATTAAAAGAACAAAGTAAAGAAATAGAAAAAGAGCACAAACATAAACCAAATCGAATTATCCTATCCGGCAGTGATACTGAAAAAATTAGACAAGACACGTTTACAAAATCAGTAGGAGTGTGGACTAATCCTTTAAAAAGGATTATCTCAGATTTTTACAAAGAATATATTAGTGAACTTGTTGTAGACAAAAAAAAGGCGTTTCCTATTTTAGGCTTTGATACATGCTTAGGCGCTTATATTTTTAATAAGGAAAACAAAAAGTTTTCATTTTTTAAGAATAAGTTGGTATCTAGAAAGATATCCTTTCCTAAACTTCCAATTAATATAAAGTATGTTTTTCTTTTTGCCATTTCCTTTGCTCTTTCATTATTTGTCTTTACAATTATTTCAAAAAGCCAATTTAATTTAAGCTTTTTACAAAAAATAATTAAGAAAGAAAAAGTTATTAGCAATGCTTTAGTTACTCCAACAACTGCTCCTTCTCCAACAGTAACTCCTACTCCTTCTATAAAGCGAGGGGAACTAAATATTAAAGTATTAAATGGCGGAGGACTAAAAGGAAAAGCAGGAGAAGTTAAAGACTTTCTAAAAGAAAATGGATATAAAGAAGTTTTAACTGATAATGCAGATAATTTTGACTATGTAAAAACTGAAATTAATGTAAAAAAAGACAAAAAAGAAGCTTCGGATCTTTTAAAAGAAGATTTACAAAAATATACAGATAGTTTTAAAATTGGCGAAATTGATGATGATGAAGCTGCTGATGTTATCATCATAATTGGAAGCGATTTTAAATAATATATGGAAGAAAAAAGAGAAAGGTTAAGAAATCGCTTAACAAGTATTTTAGAAAAGGTAAATATCGAAAATAAAAAGAAAGAGCTTCAACTATTAGAAAAAAAAACATATGACTCTTCATTTTGGAAAGATAGTAAAAAAGCAAAAACAGTACTAAAAAGAATTCCTGCTTTAAAAAAAGAAATTGATGAAATTGAAATGATGCAGATATTGTTTGATGAAGATATTAATGAAGCAGAAAAGATTATTAAAAAATATGAAATTCTTCTTTTTTTGTCTCAAAAATATGATAAAGGAAATGCTATCTTTTCAATTCATGCGGGACAAGGAGGCACTGAAGCTATGGATTGGGCAAATATGCTTTTTCGTATGTATGTCCGTTATTTTGAAAAAAAAGCATGGAAATTTGAAGAAATTGATAAAGTTCCTGGTGATGAGGCTGGTATAAAAAGCATACATTTAAATGTTGCTGGAGACTATGCTTATGGATATTTAAAAGCAGAAGCGGGAGTTCATAGATTGGTTAGACAATCTCCTTTTAACGCAGATAAATTAAGGCAGACTTCATTTGCATTAGTTGAGGTTTTGCCTATGTTAGAAGAAAAAGAAATGGATATAAAAGAGGGAGATCTTGAATGGCAGTTCTATAGAAGCGGAGGGCATGGAGGACAAAATGTCAATAAGGTTTCAACTGCAGTAAGACTTACTCATAAACCAACAAAAATTGTTGTATCCTGTCAAACAGAAAGACAACAAGGACAAAATCGTGAAAATGCATTAAAGTTACTTAGATCAAAACTATGGAAAATACAACAAGAAGAAAAAGAAAAAACTATTGGAGAATATAAAAAAGAAAAAATGGCTTCTTGGGGAATGCAGATACGATCATATGTCCTTCACCCATACAAGCTTGTAAAAGACTTAAGAACAAAATATGAAGAAAGTAATGTTGATTCTGTTCTTAATGGAGAACTAGATCCTTTTATTGAAACATATTTGAAAAAATCATAAAAAAATTCTTGTAATTTATAAATATTACTGCTATCCTAGAAATATATGAAAAATTTGACATCAAAAGAAAATTCTTCTGAAAATGATTACAACACTCAATCAAATGGTGGTCATATAAACTATCCTAAATTTTTCATATTTGTAGCTATTGCGGTAATATTGGGAATGGCGTTTGGATTTGGAATAACAAAATTATCTGCAAAAAAAGTAAAAACAGATGGTTCAAAAACTTCTGCAAAAGCAGGCAAAGATATACCTCAAAGCATGGGAATTAAAGATAAAAAAACATTCCCTGATAAAACAGAAGGGGTTTTAAGAGAAGGTGGAATTGAAGGAGAAGGAAATTTCCACTTAGAGCGACCAGGTGGAGAATCTCAAAACGTATACCTTACATCAACTACTGTTGATTTAGAGTTATTTATTGGTAAAAAAATTAATGTATGGGGACAAACATTTAAAGGCCAGAAAGCAGGATGGCTTATGGACGTTGGATATGTTGAACTTCTATGATAAATTTTAATAAAGTTACAAAAAAGTTTCCCTTAGGTGTTATAGCGCTCGATAATGCTTCATTTAAAATTGATGATGAATTTGTTTTTCTTGTAGGGGCTTCGGGGGCTGGAAAAACAACTATTTTAAAACTCATCCTAAGAGAATACCTTCCAACTTCAGGAATAGTAGAAATAAATGATTTTGAAGTAAGTTCAAAAAAATTTAAGCAGGTTGAAAAATTAAGACAAAGAATTGGAATTGTATTTCAAGATTTTAAAGTATTGTCTGATAAAAATGTATTTGAAAATATTGCAATAAGTCTAAAAATCTGCAAAGTCCATACAAATGAAATAAAAGAACAGGTTAAAGAAATGCTTAAACTTGTTAGCTTACAAGATAAGGAAAAAGTATTTCCTGCTCAACTTTCTGCAGGCGAACTTCAAAGAGTTGCAATAGCGCGAGCCATTATTGGAGAAAGAGACATACTGCTTGCTGATGAGCCAACTGGGAATCTTGATCCTAAAACTTCTTGGGAGATTATAAAGATATTTAAAAAAATTGAAAAGAAAAAAACAATAATTATTGCAACTCATAATACTGATATTGTAAATAGTATGCAGAAAAGAGTTATTGTTTTAAAGGACGGAAAAGTTGTAAAAGATGCAAAAAAAGGAGGATATGAATTATGAAAGAAGTATTTATTTCACTTAGGAGATCTCCATATCAATCTATAGCTGCCTTTATGGTGCTATTTTTTACTCTTTTTTTATCTATTGTTCTTTTTACTTCATTAAGCTTCTTGTATAGTTTTTTAGGATTTGTTGAAACAAGACCACAGGTAACTGCATATTTTCAGCCAAAAACAGAAGAAAGTACTATCCTTGACATTAAAGATACGCTTATTGATTCTGGTAAAGTATTATCGGCAAAATATATTTCACAAGAAGATGCGTTTAAGATATATAAGGACTTAAATAAAGACAATCCCCTTCTTTTAGAAATGGTATCTGCTGATATACTTCCTCCATCGCTTGAGATTTATGCAAAAAAGCCTGCATATCTGCCTGAACTTTCTGAATATTTAAAAAAGCAATCAGGCATAGATGAGGTAAATTTTCAAAAAGATATTGTAGATAGACTTCTTAGTCTTACTAATATACTAAGAAAATCCTCTATATCATTTTTTGCATTTTTAATTGCAATGTCAATTATTGTACTTACTACTACAACCCTTTTTAAAATTGCATTAAAAAAAGATGAGATTGAACTCTTGCGCTTACTTGGAGCAAGTAAATTCTATATTAAAAAACCATTCCTTCTTGAAGGAATATTCAATGGATTATTTGCAGCATTTACATCTTCTGTTGTATTAACAGGAATACTTTATTACTTTAATCCATTTTTAACTTCATATCTAAGAGGTATACCAAAACTCGCTCTTAATCTTGATTTTTATGAACTTGTTATTTGGCCAATAAACATGCCTTTTTTTGCTCTTACATTTGCTCTATCTGCTCTTTTTGGCATATTTATTGCAATTATTGCTACATCTCTTGCTACAAATAAATATCTTAAATAACTTTTAAGAAAAATACCCATATTAAATAAAATAAGGAATAATATTTAGTTATAATACACATATATGTTGAAAAGGGTATTAATAATTATTACTATAATTTCTTTACTTTTTTCTTCAAGTTATTTTATTCTTGCAGAGGAAAACAATTCTAAAAAATCTGAATTGGAAGAGAAAGGAGAGGAAATAAAAAAATATGAAGCTATAGTATCTAGACTTGAAAAACAAAGAGGAACCCTTGCTTCAGAAATTCAATATATGGATACACAAATGTATCTTACAGAGCTAAAAATTCAAGAAACAGAACAACATGTTAAATCAACTCAAAAAGAAATTTCCCTTCTTAATGAAAGAATTGAAGGATTAGACGATTCTTTAAGCTACCTTGCAAAAATATTAATAAAACGGATTATTCAAGGATACAAGCAACAAAATGCCTCATTTCTCGATCTATTACTTGACAGTAGTAATGCAAATGATCTTATTGATGAAATTAAATATCAAAAAATAGCTCAAAAAAATAATGAGAATTTACTCATTCAAGTTCAGCAAACAAAACTAAACTTTGAAGAACAAAAAACTTTAAGACAAGAAAAAAAGGCAGAGCTTGATGGTTTAAAGCTTACATTAGACAATTACAAAGTTGATTTAAATAATCAAAAATTAGCAAAACAAAGATTTCTTGAAGAAACAAAAGCTAATAAAAGAATTTATCAAAACTTGCTTGCTCAAGCTAAGGCAGAATATGCGTCAATAATAGGAATTATTGCAGGAGCTGGAACAGAAAGTAAATTACGAGATGTAAAAAAAGGAGATTCAATTGCCAGCATTATATACGGAGCATCATGTAATTCAAGTGGAACTCATGTTCACTTCATGATAAAAGATGGCGGAAGCGAAGTAAACCCATTTAATTATTTAAAAAGCATTTCTCATGAAAATTGTTCAGGTTCTTCCTGCGGGTCAGATGATGGAGATGCATTCAATCCTTCGGGGGATTTAGACTGGCCAATTGATGGTCCAATTAAGTTTTCCCAAGGATATGGAAATACATGGGCAGTAAAAAATACATGGGTAAGAAACATATATAGCTTTCATAATGGAATAGATTTCAATGGTCCTTCAACAAATGTTAAGGCTCCTGCTGATGGAGAGCTATATAGAGGAAGTTATGGAGTAGGATGTTCTCTTTCTTATGCAAAACTTGTACATAAAGACTCAAATCTTGTAACATATTATCTTCATGCTTATGTAAATTAACAATCTATCCATATGTTTTTGTAGCAGATACTCCATTGACTTAAACTCTGCAAGGTCTTAATATTTTTATTCTATATATATGAATAAAAATATCGTAATATTAATAATTTCTTTGATTTTACTTATAACAAATGTCAAGCCTGTATTGGCAGATAACAATATCTTAATAAATGAATTTGTAATTGAACCTGCTCAAAGTGTTGAAATATTAAATAATGGGGAAACAAGCGTAGATATCTCAAATTGGTATATTGATGACAATGGAGGAAGTACATATTATACAATCCCCGAAAATACTATAATTTATCCAAATTCCTGTATTATTTTTTCTTCTAACTTTTATTTAAATAAATCATCTTCTGATACAATTTACCTTTTTGATAATACAAGTACTCCATTATTAAGTAGTGCAGTAATTATTGATTCATATTCTTATGCGTTAAGTCCTGGAGAAGGCAAATCATATATGCGTGTTCCTGATGGAGAAAATATATGGGAAACAGGAATTGAAACCTTAGGCAAATTTAATACTACAAATATGTCCTGTATTGTGCTTCCTACAAATACTCCAACTCTAATCCCCACTCCTGAAGTTTCACCAATTGCTTTGACATTAACGCCAATACCAACAGATATTCAAATTGATTATGAAAATATATATGTCTCCGAGGTTATGGTAAATCCAGAAAAAGGAAATTATGAATGGGTTGAGATATATAATAATAATGATTTTTATGTATATCTTAACAATTGGTATATTGATGATGAAGAAAATCAAGGATCTTCACCAAGAATATTTTCATTAAATATTCCGGCAAAATCATATAAAGTATTTGAGTTAACTTCATCAATATTCAACAATAGTGGAGATAGTATAAGATTATTAAACTTAAACAGAGCAGAAAAAGACAGTATTTATTACTCAAAAAGTATAAGCGGAAAAACAATAGGGAAAATATCAATTTATGAAAATGAAACATGTATGCAAGAACCCTCAAAAGAGCGTGAAAATAATTCATGTATGGAAAATAATAAGCTTGAAAATACACCAACTCCCACAAATATTCAGGCCTTTAATATTTCACCTTCTGTATCCCCTTCTAATTTAAAAGCCATAAACAATAGTGAAAATAGTTCTTATGAGCGATATCCTGCTGGAAGCTACAATATATCTCAAAAAGCAAAAAAAGAAGATGGAGGTAATGAACTTAAAGACATCTCAGGCGAAATATTAGGAGAGTCAATAAATTTGCAAACAAATAAGCCAAATACATTACTTAATGGTTTATTATTCTGTTCGCTTTTCTTGTCTTTTTTGACAATTGTTCTAATATTCTTTAAAATTAAAGAATATATTAAAAATAGTAAACATATTCAAAGAAGTTATATATTTAAACACTTCAAAAATAATTAAATTTATACCACATACTTTTAAATTACATCTATGAAAAAAATCATAAATTACTGGCTTCCCCCTATTATATGGATGTTTTTAATCTTTATTCTTTCATCAAGGCAAAGTATTTCAGTAGCAGATAGATATATCATAAACTTTCTTTTATTTAAACTTCTTCATATTATTGAATATGCAATTCTTTATCTTTTGGTATTTAGAGCATTTAATAATAAAAAGGGCAAAAAAATACATTATCTTATGCCTTTTATTATTTCTTTTTCCTATGCTGCAATAGATGAAATTCATCAGTCTTTTGTGCCAACAAGAGAAGGAAAAATAAGAGATGTGCTCATTGATACAATAGGTATTGTTTTAATGTATAGTTATATTAAGAACCACTTAAATGTGGTAAGAAAATATTTATGAAAAAAGTACATGACATAATAAAACATTTATTTGTTCCCCAAGAAAAGAATAATTATCGTGCAAAAGCCATACATTTAGACTTTCTTACTTATTATTTAGTAGTTGCACTTGTTCTTACCTTTGCCTTTAAGGCAATTGGGCCAAATTTCCACAATATCTTAGGGTTTGCAGCTGATATTACTGTAGAGAAATTACTTGAACTTACAAATATTGAAAGAGGAAATTATGGATTATCTTCTTTAACATATAATGAAGAATTGTCCCAAGCGGCTCAAAAAAAAGCTGAAGATATGTTTGAAAAAAACTATTGGTCTCATTATACTCCAGATGGTTCAACTCCATGGGATTTTATTTTATCTTCAGGATATCAATACGAATATGCTGGAGAAAATTTAGCTAAGAATTTCTTATTTAGCAATGGAGTTGTAGACGCATGGATGAATTCTCTGACTCATAAAGAAAATATTGTTAGAAAAGAATATTCTGATGTTGGATTTGCAATAGTAAATGGTATTTTAAATGGAGAACAAACTACGCTTGTTGTACAAATGTTTGGAAGACCATCCCAAGACATCTTAGCAAAAGAAACTCCAAGCAATACTAGTATTGCAAATGCTAAAACAGAATCAGAAATAATACCTAAAGAAAGTCCTAGTGAAGAGTTAGGTCCTGCAGTATTGGCAAAGGTAACAAAAAAACCTAAAATTAATTTATTTAATATTACTTTTGATTTGAATTTTGTATTTTTAGCACTCTTGTTTGTAGTACTTTCAATTGATATTTATTTTGCCTCAAGAGTAAAAATTGTAAGACTTGGAGGAAAAAACTTTGCTCATTTAATTTTTATTGGATTTATTTTCATTAGTTTGTTTATTTTTGCCAAAGGCATAATATTATAATAAACCATGAAATACTTAGTTAAACATGTTAAAAAAGAATTAGATAAATATATTTTTGATTATCTTATTCTTCTTACCGCTGGTGTATTTTTCTTAATAGGAATTTCTCTTTTTAAAGGAGATAGAACTATTCAATTTATTATTCTTATTGCATTTACTTGCTTTTATGTTATGTGGGGAATATATCATCATATTATTGAAGATACTCTTCATTTAAAAACTATTCTTGAATATATATTAATCGGCTTTCTATTGCTTTTCCTATTAAAAATGATTATATTACCTTAAAACATCACATATGAAAGGAATAATACTGGCAGGGGGACTTGCAACAAGACTTAGACCGTTAACTCTTGTTACTAATAAGCATCTTCTTCCAATTTATAACAAGCCAATGATTTATTATCCAATTGAGTCAATGAAAAAAGCAGGAGTTAAACAAGTACTTATTTCAAGCTCTCCTAATCATGCAGGAGATTTTACAAATCTTCTTAAAGGAGGAGAAGATTTTGGACTAAATATTACTTATGCAGTTCAAGAAAACCCCAAAGGAGGAATTGCAAATGCAATAGCTCTTGCTGAAGAATTTGTAGAAAATGAAAAGCTTCTTGTAATTTTAGGAGATAATATCTTTAATATTAATCTTAAGCCTGCTATTGAAAAGTTTGAAAAAAAAGATAAAGG
>CAZHJA010000012.1:0-18446 GCA_964532865.1 uncultured Gammaproteobacteria bacterium | reverse complement strand
ATAAGTGTATAAAAAAAAATTAAGATTTTCAAGTCGCTCTAAAAACAGAAAAAACAATGTAGATATTGTGTGAAAACTACGTTGATAACGATAGGGTCTGGAGTATTTTATCAGTGTCTTGCTTTAAATATTGGTCTTTTGTAAGAAGTCTTGATATTTTTTCTACAGCGTAAATAACTGTAGTATGGTCCTTTCTTTTTAAAAGTCTTGCGATTTCAGTTTGTTTTAAGCTTAATTTGTTTCGAAGAATGTACATAATAAGCTGTCTAGGCAGAACAAGCTCACTAGTTCTTTTAGGCCCTTTTATATGAGACTGTTTAACGTTAAAGTATGTACAAACCGTTCTTATAACATCAGAATACGATATTTTTTTAGCAGAGTCATTGTTTTTGTTAATAAAAAAGTCTTCAACTGAATCAAGGTCTATTTTTTCTTTTTTTCCAAGAATTTTTGCATATATTGAAAGAAGAACTCCTTCGATTTCCCTTGTGTCTGATATTTGCTCTGCAATTATTTTTGCCGCACTAATGTCTATTTCAATGTTTTTCTCTTTTGCCTTTATTAAAAGTATTGCAGTTCGCAGTTCAAAGTCAGGAGACTGAATGTCTACAGTTAATCCTCCAGAAAACCTTGATCTTAATCTATCTTCAAGATTTTTAATTTCATGGGGAGGCCGATCAGAGGTAAGAATTATTTGTCCTCCAGAGGAAATTATTGAGTTGAAAGTATGAAAAAATTCTTCCTGCATTGTTACTTTGTTGGCAATAAATTGGACGTCATCTACAATTAGAAGGCTAAGCTTTCTATATTTTTGCCTAAATTTGGGTGTTGTTCTTTCTCTTATTGCCTCAATTAGCTCATTAATAAACAAGTCTCCAGGGCAGAAAAAAACACGCTTTTTCTTATTTATTTCCAATATTTTTTTTGCAATAGATTGTGCAAGATGTGTTTTTCCTACTCCAACATTTCCATAAAGAAAAAGAGGATTGTATGCTGTTCCTAAATTATTTGATACTGCCTTTGCAGCAGCGTGTGCAACTTGATTTGTGGTAGATACTGCAAAATTATCAAAATTATATTTTACACTAAGTCCGCATTTGGAAAACACATCTTCTATTGACGGTTCATAGTTAAAAATAGGCGTCTTTTCTGCTTGTTTTCTTTTTCTTTCTACTATAGTAAAATCTATAACTGTGGGCTTATTAAGGTATTTTGTAAGTTTTTCTTCAATCTTGTCCTTTCTTTTTTCCAAGTAAGATTGTATTGCATGACTTGAGCAGGTTATAGTAACTCCATGTTTGTTTTTAATTGGCTTTGTCTGTTTTAAAATTGAATAGAGAATTGGTGGTTTTTCCATTCCTTTTGTTGCAGATATTAAAAAATCGTTCCAGAAAGACTGCTTCATATATTAAATATGTAATTGTGGATAACTTATCCACAAATAATAAACATTTACACATGATGAGTCAAGCGAAAAGTAAGTGTGCTGTTGTATTGCGAAGATTGTTGTATGGGGTATGATAAAAATATTAAAGTTGTCCTAGTTTTTCTTTTCTTTCAACCTCTTCTTTTACAACATCAAGAAAACGCTCTGTAGATGACAGTCTCTTGTGTCCAACAATTTTTGCAATATATTCAACCGAAGAGCCGTTTATAAGCTGGTGGGCTATAAATGTGTTTCTTAAATCGTTTACCGTTGCATTTTCTACACCAATCTCTCTAAAACACCTAGATATGATTTGGCGTATATTTCTAATAAGAAGAGGATGTCCTGTTCTTGTTATAAATAGATGGTTATTGTTTGATTTTATTCTTGCAGTCTCATATTCTTTAATTGCTTTTTTTACCGCATTGTTTAAAGGAACTTCTCTTTGTGGTGCTTTTCCATACTCTTTTATTAAAAGAGAGCTTTCTTTAATGTCTTCAAGGGTTAATGCGGCAAGCTCTCCTATTTTAAGTCCCGTTTGAAGAAGAACTTCAATTAAAGCATATGTTCTTGTATCTTCTTTTGCAAAATCTCTTAAGGCTCTATATTCAAGCTTGCTGAATATGCGAGGGGGGGATTGTACATATTTTGGGTGAGAAACATCAAGAGAAGGGTTTTGTTCTATAATCTCCTCATTTTTTAAATATCTGAAAAAAGTTCTTATTGAATTTAATTTTCTTGAGGCTGATTTTTTAGTATAGTTGTCTGAAATGAGTTTTTTTATAAACCCGCTTATATGATCTTTTTTTATCTCCCTAACGTCTTTTATATCCTCGCTCATTAGATATCCTGAGAATTGCTCTAGGTCTTTTTTGTATGCAACAATAGTGAACTTTGATTTTTCTTGGGATTTTAAGCCCGCAATAAACTTGGTAATTAAAGAAACAAGAAGGTAATTTTCCATAGTAACCCATAATATATCATTTGATTTTACAAATATCAATTGTTTTTTTTAGAATGTTTTGGTAAGATAAAGGTTCTTACATATGTAAGAAGGAGTATTTTGAATGCTAAAAAAAGACAATAATAAAACTCAAGACTTAATGGCAGAGCTTCTTGAAAAACAAAAAATAGTGCCTATAAAAAAAGGAGAAGACATTGACGCCAAAATAGTATCTTTTTCAAAAAAAGGAGTTATTTTTGATATAGGAGGAAAAGCTAATGCGGTTTTGGGAGAAAGGGAGCTAAAAGACATTTCAACATACCTTCCGTATTTTAAAAAGGGCGCCATATTAAGGAGTAGAATAATATCGGAAGAGTCTAAGAACGGATACCCCGTTCTTTCCTTACAAAAGTTTTTTGAAAAAGGCAAATGGGAAATACTAGTTGAAAAAAAAGAAAAAGAAGAAGAAATAGAGGTTGTTTGTGGAGAATTTGGAAAAGGAGGAGTTTTTGTTGACTTTATGGGTATAAGAGGAGTGATACCCAAGATTCAATTAACAGGAGATTATTTAACCTCTCCTGAAAAACTTAATGGAAAAAAAATAAAAGTAAAAATACTTGAAGTAAACAAGGAGAAAAATAGGCTTGTAGTATCACAAAAAGCATCAGTATTAAAAATATCTCAAAAAGATCTAAAGGAGAAGTTTGAGAAAATAAAAAAAGGAGAGAAATATAAAGCAAAAATATTAGGAGTTTCGGAATTTGGGGCATTTTGTGAGGTTGAAGGAGTTGAGGGCCTTATTCATATGTCTGAAGTTTCTTGGGAAAAAGTAAGTAATGCAAAAAATTATTTAAGAACAGGAGAAACAGTTGATGTTATGGTTGTAGAAAAAAACCCAACAGATCTTAAATTAAACCTTTCTCTTAAAAGACTTACAAACGATCCATGGAAAGATATTGAAAAAAAATATCCTAAAGAAAAAGAGGCAGAAGGCGAGATTATTAGAAAAGAAAGATATGGATATTTTGTTAAGCTTGAGCCGGGGATAGAAGGCTTAATACACATTAGTAAACTTACAGGAGAGGAAAATTTTAAAATAGGACAAAAAGTAAAAATATTTGTCGAAAGAATTATTGTAAAAGAAAGAAGAATGAGTCTTATTCTTCCTCAAAAAGTAAGACCCGTTACATATAGGTAAGCCTATTTATTCTCACTTAAAAACTCACCCATACCTATCTTAAAGGCACTTTGTCCTTTAGGATGCACTAGAAGATAATAATCAAATACTGGAAGATACCCATCTGAAACTAATATATATCCATTATCCGATGAAGTTATAGAGTTATATACCTTATCAGACATAGAAAGAATAATGTCTATTCTAGCATTCTTTACAACATTCCCTTGTTTATCATACACATACCCTTTTAAACTACTAGGAGGAATATATATAGACTCTCCTGCAACTGAGGAGGAAGAGGAAGAATCTTCTTTGTTCTTATTATTATTAAAAACTAAAGATATGAAATTAAACACTTTTGCTATTAGCGTGTTTTCTGTAGATATGCCTAATATATTGTTGGAAGCTAGTGCCTTTGTAGTTTGTCCTTCTTCTTGTTGTGTAAGATCTACCTTAGTAAAAACTGGAGTAAGAGGTTCATTTACATCAATATCTTTATTATTAATCTCCACCTCATAATATCCAAACTCATCAGCTTGCACGTTTATTATTTCCTCACCCTTCTGCTTAATACTAACTAAGGTTAAAGGATGTGATACTTGTCCTACTACTTTGGTAGTATTTTCATTATTGTCAGGAAGCGCGTTAAATGAAATAGATACAGGAGTAGATGTTGTAGGAGTATTTTTCCCAGGATCAAAAGGTATATCAATATGCACAGGAGCTCCTCTTTGTCTTATTACATTGTCTGGTGCATAAAGATTAGAATATGCGCGCATATAGTTTAAGTTAAGTTGGGGGGAAGAAGAAAAAGAATAGGTAAGTGGAGGAATAGGTTTTAAGACATAATCCCCATCAGGAACATAAAAGCTAAAAAATCCTGCTTTATTTGTTTTTAAAGGATTTGTTAACCCTGGTATGCTTACCTTATCTTTATTTTTATCAAGAAGTGTTATTGTAACGCCAGACATTGGCTCCAGACTTTTTGAATCAAATACTCTTCCATATGGATCCCATCTTACTGTAATACATTTAACTTCTGCTGTGCCAAAATCTAATTGATCATAATGCAAAGTAGAACTTTCTCCTGTTTCATGTTCACTTTCTTTTTTATATACAGCGTAAAATACATGGTTTATCGTGTCATTAGTTTTACTTGTTGCAATAATAGGACTTTCAGAAGACAAGAGCGTTGAACCATCTGTTATTGTAATTGGGTTTACCCCACTATTTGTTATTACATTAAAATCATACTCTGTAATACTTTCTGAAAGACCAAGCTTAGAAGCATTCTCATTTCCTGTTGTACATTTAAACTCTCCATCAACCTCAATACACCCCACTATATATATTTCTTTATCAATAGGAAACCTTGCACCAGATAATGCCACCTCTCTATTATCTACCCCAGTATTTTCTGTTTTTTCTGCATGAAGACACATCCATGTATAATTTGAGGTTCCTACAGTAGTTGAACTTCCGGGTTGTGGTGCAGCTGTTGGTATTCCTTCTTCAGCTTGCCATACTGGAGTGGGGGTAACACAAGGCTCTCCAATAGTAAGTTCTATTGAGCCAGCAGACTTGCGAGGATTAATGTTTATTGGCGTTTCATGGTTAGTATAATACTTACAATTTTCTAGGCTATCCGAATCTTGTTTTTTGACGGGCTTATAAACGTCAACAGGACGAGGAGACTCAAAACAATTAGGCTCTTTTTCACCACCCTCATAACCTTCGGTTTTTTTTGTAAGACTACAAATTTTTGCCTTAGGAGAACAATTTGTTTGCATTTCAAAATTAATTACAATCTTTTCACCTTTTGGAGCGTTGTCTGCAGAAGTAAAATAATATTTATTACCATTTGGTAGTAGTTTAGCGTCCCAAATATTATATGCGTAGCCTGCTATGGGGACAATAGGAGGAGTATTATATTGAGTGGCTGTTGAATCAATTGTTTCTTGCTTGATTAAAGAAATATATGAGGGTAAGTCGCTTGTTATGGCATATGTAGGTTGATTGCAGTTTATGCTTGTGTCCACCCACATATCTCTGTTCCAATCATCCCGGCCCTTATGGTACTGATAATATATATCTTGTCCCCAGCTGTATGGGGGAGTGTCATAAGTACCATCTGGAAATTGCCAATCTCCATTACCAACAATTTCAATAGTTGAATCACAAGCTGCGCCAAAGGTTCCATTGCTTGTTATTTTTAAATAATTTTCATTTAAAGTTACATCATAGCATCGGCCACTTCTTTTAAATACAACAATTTCTGCTTCAGTACTGTTTAAATAGAAAAATATAGAAAAAAGAAAGAGGAATGTTGTTATTAATAAATATTTTAAATATTTAAAGTTCATTAGTTTTATTTTTTTTCTTTTGATAAATTATAAAAGAAACAGTTACTACTATTAAAACAATAATAACAATAATTAACATTACTATTTCAGAGCTTTTTTTTGATTTGTCTTTTTGTTTTTGATCAGACAACGCGGTGTCTTTATCATCTGGTTCAACCTTAGGTGCCTCTTTAATATCTTGAGATATTGTAAACTCTTTTTCTTTTTGTATTTTTCCTGAAATAGCTTTAGCGGTATATTTACCAGCACTAAGACTAGATAAATTTAAAGGAAGATCTTTTGTGCTTAAAGCATATTTTTCCTGAACAGTCTTGTCTTTAGAATCTAATATTCTTAAGCTTTCAATATATCCTCCTGTTTTTATTTCACGACCTGCAATATTAATGAGTTTAATTGTAAGGATGTTGGGACGATTCTTATTATAGTCAATAATAATATCTTTGAGAGAGTCGGTAAACAAACCATTATGATAGTGTTTTGTTATCTCGCGCTTGTCTTTGCTGTTTGTAAAAACAGCTTTAATATAGAAATTGTCTTTTGTTGGCACATTAGATAACGACAAACTTATTGCCTGTACTTCAGGAGGAAAAGCATCTTCAATAGACTTGCTTTCAATTTTCTTTTTGTTTTTATCATAAGTAATAAGATCTATTTTGGTATTTGGAGCATTAGAGTTAGCAGGAGAATGAAAACAAACATATGCTCTTGAAGTTTTTAATGCTGGAAAATCAGTTATTCCCAAATCATTCATTCTAAGATAAGACGCTATTGAGCCATCTTTAATAAATCTATATTTTAAAACACTTTTAACAGGAGAATTAATCTCTGCAAGTAGTACATATGCTCCTGATATAGTGGAAGTTAATGAAAGCTTTGTTTTTAATATTGGGTTATTGGCTTTTACTTTAATATTTTCAGTTTTTTGAATTAAATCGTCAAAAGCATCCTCAAAGTAAAAAAACGTAACTTTAACATCCAAATCAGATTTATTACTTCTTTTATCTATGATTGGGACTTCAAAATTATAATTTGTTTCATTAGAGGAGTTTGAAAATTCTATTATATTTTGCGCCTTACCATTAACTTTAAAATTTTGTAAATCAAAATATACATCAGGACTTTGGCCGTTTATAATGGAAAAAAATGAGTTGCCAGCAGTATCTTCCTCTAAAAATGGTCTTCCACTATAGTGAAAACCCTGTTTGGAGAAAATATAGTATTGGACGATATATGAACCAGTAGGATAATTTTTTTTAATAAGAATTTGCGTTTTAATGTGTTTGGTTTCATTAGGCATTAAATTAATGTCTTTTTTTAGAGTTACTCTATCTATTAAATAATTGCCATTATTTAGAAACGATTGTGTATCTTGATTAACTCTTTTTATATGGGCATAAAGCACAACATCTGTTATTGGAAATGTATTGCTGTTGACAATTGTTCCAGACAAGTTAACAATTCTATTTGGAGAATATTCACTTTTATCAGGATTTAAATTAACTTTTACTTTAGCATAATCATAATATTTAAAACAAGTTTCAAGATTTTCCGAACCATCTTGAGCTAAAGCAAAATTAACACTTAATAAACTTACTAATATTAAAAAAAGAGTTGTTAAGACAATAAACGCTGTTTTCTTTGTCACAATAATTTAAAAATATCAAAAAAATCACAAACAATCAACATGACGTAAAAACCAACCCAAACACTTTAATATGTAGTGGATTTAAGTAATAAATATACAACTAAAGAAACAAATAAAAGGAGTATAAGAGAAAGTATTATAAAAACATATTTTTTATTTATCTTCTCAGGCATTTTATTATTCTTTTAATTATTCAATTAATCCCTTTTCTTCTTCAGACGCAATTACTTTAAATCCTACATGAGTATGTCCAGCAAAGAAAAGCCCTTCTCCAACTCCAGCAGACAAAAGAAAATGCTTTTCTCCTCCTGTAAGATAAAAAGTTTTTGTAATTTCTTCAATTGCTGCTGTTGATTGTTTTAATATTATTTGTAGACTTGAATTTGTAATAATTGCTTTTCCTTCACTAGTTGCTAAGAAATCTTCAACGTCTTGTGTAATTGTTGTAAGGCCAAGTTTGTATTTTCTTGCTCTTTTTGCAAAGCTGTGAAGATATGCTCCTGAGTCTTTTTGCTTAATTAAATACCAAGCTTCATCTACAATAAGTATGCGTTTTTTTGGCTCCCTTCTTATTATATTCCAAACATAGTCTAAAACAATATACATAGCAACGGGCCTAAGATTTTCTTCAAGATCCCTTATACCAAATACTGTAAATGGATTTTGAATATCAAATGTAGATTTATGATTAAATATTCCGGCAGCAGAGCCTTTAACAAACTTTTCCAATCTATCTGCAAGTTCTCTTGCCTCAGGAGTTTCCATTCCTAAAAATACCTTATACAAATCCTCAAGTAGAGGAGGCTCTTTTTTATATGTTTCAGGATCCTGTGTTATGCCTTTTTGCTGATATGTTAAAACAAGGGCCCTGTCAAGAAGTGCGTCTTGAGATGGAGTAAGATCTCCCATTATTACTCTCATTAATGAGTGAAGATCTAATATTTTATTTGAAAGCTCATCAGCCTGTATGTTTGTTTTTGGAAGATCAAATGGATTAATTTTATATTGAGAAACACTAGAAAATACAATAAATTCACCACCTGATGTTTCACACAGCCTTTTATATTCATTTTCAGGATCAATAATAATTACATCCTCTCCCATCATTAAAAGACGAAGAGCTTCAAGTTTTACTAAAAAGCTTTTTCCTCCTCCTGACTTTCCCAGTATTACTGAGTTTGCATTTTCTAAAGTAAAGCGATCAAATATTATTAAGCTGCCGTCATGCTGGTTTGTACCATATAATATACCCTCATTTCTAGTAAGAGACGATGTGGCAAAGGGAAATGTCATTCCAAGCGCCGTAGTGTCCATATTTCTCCATACTGCAAGCTTGTCGTAAAACATAGGAAGCGTTGATTTAAATCCCTCTTCCATTTGAAGAGTTGCTTGTTTTGCAACAATCATAAGAGATCCAAGATTAGATTTTACTTCTTTTGAAACTTGTTCAAGCTCCTTTAAATCATCAGCAGGTATTGTAATGTAAAGAGCAAATTGAAAGAATCTTTCTGCCCCTTTTGCAAGCTCCACTTGTAGGGCTAATGCATCATCCAGAGCAACTTGCACTATAGGATCAACCACCTTTCCAGCTTTCATTTGATTTTCAATTGTAGCTTCCATCTCTGCAATTTTTCTTTTTAAATCACTTAAGACATTTTTAGATTCTGCTGGATAAATATACATTGAAATATATAGAGGATGATCAAAGGTAATAAGCGAGTGAAGCCAGTTTGCATTTACATATCGTGGGTATCCAACAACATAAAATGTTTTATAATATCTTTGATCTATTTTTAAATGATTAAAGTCAACCTCAATAAAAGAGGGGGCTACAAGATCTTTTATTGAAACAGAGCCTTTTGATATAAAATTAGCTACATTATTATTTGCATCTGTTTGTGCCTGTTTATCTGTTTTTTTTGTTTTGCCAAGTCCAAACATATTTTTTTATCCGTTAGTTAATACTGTGTCTGTATAACTGTCAATTGTTGCAAGTTTTTCTCCAGTTGCTGATGGGTTGTATAGATTGTAAAAAAGCTCTGTTATTTCTTGTTTTTGCATAATTGTTGCACTAAGTCCAATTTTTGAAATAAGCCTTGTTAAATGATCGCGCTTGGGGTAAAGAGATGTTTTTGCCCTGCTAATAATATATTCCTTATTAAGTTTTTGAGTACTTGTACCTGATACGCCAAGCTCAAGAGGTGAAAAAGGAATAACAAAGAAAAACCTTTTTTCCATAACAGTATTTTTTTTAACTATTGTTTTAATAAATTCTCTGTAGCTTTGTAAGCGCTTTTTCATAAGTTCATTTTGCTGTTTTAAATTTGCTTTATCTGATAAATAGTCTAAATAAGAGGAAATATTCATTTTTTTTGACAAAATCAATATTTGAGTAGGAAAAGAAAGAGAGTTTAAAAGACCAGAATATGCATAAATAATAGAAGACTGCTCTTCTTGAGAAAGAAGCCAAAAATTAACTGCCCCCACTTCTATTATTGTTGCCGCAGAATGGTTTTTAAGAAGTAGTATGTCGTCTTTTATTTCCTCAATTTCAGTAAATAATTGAGTTGATGATTTTACCGGTGATGTTGGTTTTTTTGCTCCCATTATATTAATTCTTTAGAAATAAATTCTAATGACTGTGGATTATTTTCTTCTGTTTTATTATTTATTGTATCAAAAAAGTATGTGCTCTTTGGGTCTTTTATTTCAAATTTGTATTCCCCTGGAGTAAGAGGCTTGAAGGTTGCAAATACGCCGTGTGGATTGCTTTTTAAAAGTCTTAAAACAGTATCTTTTTCATCTTTAATGTATATGAGAATTCCAGGAAGAGGAATGTTTTTATGATTTTTTATAACTCCTGTAATAAACGGTTTTCTTTCACTTAGTTGTGGAGAAGAAGTAGTGTTGTCTGCTGAAGTAGATTTAGGTTCTTTTTTCTGGGGCGCTTTTAATATGATATTTGGATTTTGCAAAAGATTAGTTATGTTTTGTTTAATATTACTTTTCTTTATTGGTGGTTTTGTCTTTGCAAGATATTCAGCTAATTTCTTTTTTGATTCAATATGTGCAATTACTCTATGGGGATCAGATACAAAAACTAGATCATCTAAAAAATGAAGAGTTTCTTCATGCTTTTTATATATAAACTGAGTAGGAGAGCGAAGTCTTAAAAAAAAATTCATTACCCAAACATCAAGAGGACGATCATTTATTGGAATAAATGCCAAGCCAATACCAAACAAGGCAACAACAAAAGCAAAAATATAATTTAATATTGGAATTGGAAAAAGCATATAAACAACATATGCAGCTGGAAAAAACAAAACAAGATAAATAAATTGCTTAAGAGTTAAAAAGCCAATAAGCTTGAATTCAAATGTTGTTATTTGACGTGGAACTGCATGTTGCTGCATATATTTCAGTATACATAAAACAAATAATTTTATACAGAATGTTTAACATTGTGGAGGTTTGATATAATGGGAGATAGCAAAAAGGGCCCGTAGTTCAGTTGGCCAGAACGTCTGACTGGCAGTCAGAAGATCAGGGGTTCAAGTCCCCTCGGGTCCACTATATAGGGGGGTATAAGAAATGCACTAGTTCTCAGTGGAATATTTATCTTTTTGCCATTTCTATTAGTATGCTTGAGGGATAATATCGAATATATTTTCCCTCCTTTTTTGAATAGAGAAAATTGACTGACTTGAGTTCTTTAAGGTCTTTTGCAGCAGTTTGTCTCGCAATATTATTTATCATTGAGTGAGAAGATACTGTAGTTGAAGGGTTTGGGTCAGAGATAAAGTAGTGAATGAGTTGTCTTTGCCTTTCGTTTAACCTGACTTTTTTACTAATTATCCTATCTACTGTTTGGTTTTCTTTAATCTTAAGGCTCAAGTATAATTTAAAATCTTCTATGGCTTGCAAAACTTTTCTTACATGAAAATCATAGAAGTAAGTAATGTCTAAATTATCTTGTTCAGCATAGATATAAGCTAGGGCATACTGACTTGGAGCTTTTTTAATGACAGTAGAGATTGGGATAAACGTGAACGTCCAATAGCCCTTTCTCAGTAAATACCAATAGAAGATAGCTCTTGCCAACCTGCCGTTTCCATCTGTAAAAGGATGAAGATACCCAATCCAAAAATGTAGAAAAATAGCCTTAATGATAGGATGAGTAAATCTATGATTGGATTGATCATTGGCATAAGCAATTAATCTTATTACTTCATTTTTTACAAAAGATTCATCAGGTGGAAAGTGAGAGAGAACTTGATCGGAGCCGATTTGGCCACTGACTACAATTTCATCTTTATTTATTCGAAGTCTGTTTTGCTCAGTCTTCTTAATAGTTCCTTTTGTTAACATCTTATGTATTTCAAACAACAGATTTAATGATAGTTCTTTATTTTTGTAATCTTCTTCGATAGTATTGATGGTTTCGTAGTTGTTTAAGATCATTTTTTCTGATTCATTACGAGGTTTTCTGTTTTCAATAATCATTCGTTTAGCAACTGCTCGAGTAGTATGGGCTCCTTCAAGTTGGCTAGAGGCGATAGCTTCCTCAATAATTCCCCTGCTAATAAAAGCTTGTTGGTTAGATTGAGAAATTATGTTTGGATGAGGAAATAACTGCCCTCCTGCGAGCATGTCTATTGTATGGAGGTGTTCTTCAGTTGATGGGAGCCGCAACCACTTAAAGAAATCTCCACTTTCAGCTTTTATAGGAATTTCTATTGATGAAATATTCCTGAACTGACGTATTAAATACCATAGTTCCTCTAGATTAAGAATATCGTCTTGGAACTTATACTTAAATTTGTCCCAATAGGTATAGTTTGGTGCATTGGCTTTTTCGAGGAACTTTCTATACTTTGCTGGATATTTTTCTACTACACGAAATACTTTTCCTCTATTTACTTTACTCAAGTTTGGTTTTTCTAGCTTGAAGCGTGGTGGTTGGAGCATTTTTGATTTTTTCATAAACATGTTAAATACATGTTAAATACGTGTTAACACTTAACATGTTAGCATAATGCAAAATTTGTGTCAAGTCTAACATATTAAGGTCAGTGTTAAATATTGTTTTGTAATAAAGATGTTTTTAGGCGACCCAGAATGCTTGACTATTTCCAAATGTATTCAATAATCTGATTTAAACTATTTTCCAACTTGCCCACTAAAGATCAAATGGATTATTACCTTCTTTATTCTTGACTATTGGCGCAAGATAAGTAAACTGTAAGTAAGATCGTATAAAAACAACTAACTAATTGTTAAGGAAAAATATGCAAATTGCAGTAAAAATTGTTATAGTAGTTATATTGATTTTTTCTTTTGTTAGTGTAATTAAAGCTGATGTTGCTCCTCCATCTAAATTAACAACTTTTTATTTTCAAAAAAACGGACAACCCATTACACAACCAGTAAAATTTACTATTAAATGCTATGGAGCAAGTGCGATGGATAGTACTAATAAATTACTAAAAACTTCTGAATTTTCAGAAACGTGCCAAACTTATGGCTGTAAGCTTGAGACTTCTAATGTTTTTGAGGCTTATAGGCAAATTACTAAATATTGCGATTTGGAGGGAGAAGTAAATGGTGAAAAATTTGTAGTTAAAGACTTTTTGGGCAAAAACATGAGTGGACTAAATTGTCATCGCGCCGATTATCATATTGCAACAGGAGATAAATATTATAAAGAAACGCCTGAATATAAAGATTGCATGAACGCTGTTCGTAAAGAATACTATCCAGAAGGCGAAAATTTTATATGCCACAAATCTTTACTTGAGGTACCAAAAAGTGAATGTAAAGGATATGGTTATATAACTATTAATAATGTCTGTTACAAATTCACAAGTGAAACCAAAGTGTGTATTGCCAGAAAAGAACAAAAGGAAGAACTTTGTAAAAAATATTTAGAAGATGTGACTTCTAAACTTACCAGAGATAAAAACGGATATCCTTTTGGTGAAACATGTGAAGTTAAAGTCAATATTCCAACAAGCATTTTAAGCAATCAACAACCGCAAAATACAAATATTTTTATCCGTACAATTAATTCTTTAAAATGCTCCTTTCTAAAAATATTCGGAAAATCCTGTTAATATGTCGTATGGAATCTATTTTTTACTTTCACTTATACTTACATTAGTTGTAGAAATACCAATATTATTTCTTGCGGCAAAGTATTTACTGAAAATCAAAATACAAACCAAAGAAATTATATATTGGGGTGTTTTTGTTAATCTTTTTTCTTTGCTATATTTGTGGTTTATTTTTCCCTTATTTCTTTCTCTCCCTAATTATATTTTGATTGGTGAAATATTAGTTGTATTGATTGAGTCTGTTATTTTATTAAAGGTATTGAAAATAAATTTCAAAAATGCTTTTGTTTTATCTTTATTAACAAACCTTTTATCATATCTTGTTGGAATTATGGTATTAAGATAAGCGCCGCAGGTGACTTACAACATTTTCAATTATTTAATCTTGCTTCAGGGTCAATCTCTTGAGCTTTTTGAATATATTCATTTACTTTTTTTTCATTTCCTTCTTGAGAATAGAGAATTGCTAAATTGGTTAAAATATCTCTTGATATTGGGTATTTCTGCAATAACTGCTCAAGATCATATATTTTTTGTTTTCTTTTTAAATCGTCATAAAACACAGAATCTTTTATTGAGTTTCCATATATCTTAGTATTAATATTTAATAACGTGTTAAAGTCGGAAAGAGTTTTGCTTTGTTTTAAAAAAGAAATAACAGACTTTTCATTTCCCCCCACAATATCAAAGTAAATATCATTTATATTTTGTGAATAAATAATATTTACAGCAAGAAATACAAAAAGAGAAATTATTAAAGCGGTAATTATTGTCTCTTTAATATTTTTAATTATTTTAAAAAGGAGTTTGCTTTTCATATAACCCTCATAAATTTGTTAATAATATTATATAATTTTTCTATGGAGAATATATATGTACAAGGAATTGCAGATAGGCTTGTAACTTTTGCTTTTGCTCTTTTTGCTGCTTTTTTAGCTGCAGGATTTACATTTGCACTTGTCTATTTTATTATGATTCTCCTTAGGTTAAGAAAACGAGAACAATTGTCTCTTGAGATGGTAACGGTTGAAGTTAAGCTCCTAAAAGAAAATGAAATTAAAATTGATGCCGCTGAACAAATGTTCGCCTCCTTTGCTTCATTGAAAAAATCAGGGTGGTTTTCTTTTTTGGATTTGGATGATGTTATTGCATTTGAAATAGTAGGAAAAGAAGCAGACATTAGATTTTATGTTTCTGCTCCTGCAAAAATAATTGACTTAGTTGAAAAAAGTATTTATGGATATTATCCAATGGCAGATATTAAAAAGGTTGAAGAGCCAAATATTTTTTCAGAAAATGGAAAAGTAGCATATGGATCTTTAGTTGCAAAAGAACATTCATATATGCCCCTTAAAATTTTTAAAGATATGCCTACAGACTCATTAGCCGCAACTACATCAGCTTTGTCAAAAATAAGCGAGGGTGAAGGAGCAATGATTCAGATGCTTATACGCCCCTCACAAGGTAAATGGAAAAAAATAGGAAAATCATATATTTCTTTAACTAAAAAAAGCGAGGCTGATCCTGAAAAAGCCACATTTAAAACAGATCCTAAAGTATTGGAAAGAATTAGCGATAAATGTAGTAAGCCTGGATTTGAAACTGTTATTCGCTTTGTTGTTTCTGCTAAAACAAAAGAAGTAGCAGAAGCACACTTAAAAAATATTAAAACAGCACTTTCTCAATTTAATTCAGATTTAAACCGTTTTAAAAAAACAAAGATTGTTTTTAAGGGAGGCTTTATGATGGATTTTATTTACAAATTCTTTCCAGTTATAGACTTGCCTTTTGTAAAATCAATTTTACACTTATCTTCTGATGAACTTGCAACATTATTTCATTTTCCAAATAAGACCGTTGAAACGCCGCATATAAACTGGTTGAGAGCAAAGACAGCGCCTGTTCCTTCAGAACTATCAACAGAAAAAGGAACATTTATGGGCTCGGGGTATTATAGAGGGGTTAAAAGACCCGTATATATAAGCGATAAGGACAGAATGAGACACATGTATATTATTGGTAAAACAGGAACTGGGAAATCTGAGCTTTTAAAAGAAATGATAAAACAGGATATTAAAAAAGGAAGAGGGGTTTGTGTTATTGATCCACACGGAGACTTGGTTGATGATGCAATTAAGCATGTTCCTCCAGAGCGAGCAGAAGATGTAATTTATTTTGATCCATCTGATACTGAACGCCCTATGGGGCTAAACCTTCTTGAAGCCGATACAGAAGATCAGAAGCACTTTATGACAACTGCAATTATTAATCTTATGTATAAGTTGTATGATCCTCAAAGAACAGGAATTATTGGTCCCAGATTTGAACATGCGGTAAGAAATGCAATGCTAACTGTTATGTATGAAGAAGGAGCAACTTTTATTGAGATTATGAGAATTCTTCAGGACTCAAAGTATGTTCAAGAGATTCTGCCAAAAGTTACAGACCCTATTATTCGAAGATACTGGACTGATCAAATTGCGCAAACTGCAGATTTTCACAAATCAGAAGTATTGGATTATATTGTTTCTAAATTTGGAAGATTTGTTACAAATAAAACAATGAGAAATATTATTGGACAGTCAAAGTCAGCATTTGATTTTAGAAAAGTAATGGATGAAGGGAAAATACTTTTTATTAATCTTTCAAAAGGAAAATTAGGAGAAGAAAATTCTAACTTTTTAGGATTGGTTTTAGTTCCAAAAATTCTTCTTGCCGCAATGAGTAGACAGGAGATATCTCAAGAACAAAGAAGAGACTTTTTTCTTTATGTAGATGAGTTTCAGAATTTTGCAACTCCTGATTTTGCAACAATACTTTCTGAGGCAAGAAAATACGGCTTAAGCCTTACTGTTGCAAATCAATTTATTGGACAGATGGAAGAAGAAATTAAAAACGCAGTTTTTGGAAATGTAGGCACTATAATTTCATTTAGAATAGGAGTAACTGACGCTTCATATGTTCAAAGAGAATTCCAGCCCATATTTGGAGAATCAGACCTTATTAATATTGATAGATTTCATGTATATATGAAAACCCTATCAGATGGAGAACCTGTTCCTCCATTTTCAGTAGATATGACAAAGGACATGAGCAAGATTAAGAACCATGCAAATGAAAAAATTGCAAAGGCCATTATTCAGCTTTCAAGACTTAAATATGGAAAGCCAAGAGAGCTTGTTGAAGCTGAAGTTGCTCAAAGAGCCAGGTTATAGCAACGGTTTAAATCATATGCTTCAATTATTTAAAACCAAACTTTCTAAAAAAACAAAATTAACAAGTAGTGTTTTTCTTTTTCATTTTGACATTCTTGGGAATAAAAGACTTAATTTTAAAGCAGGTCAATATGTAATTCTTAAGATCAAAGGCAAGACACGTCTTTATTCTATAGCATCAAGCCAAGATAAAAAAGACAATTTTGAATTAATTATTGAACTTATTCCAAATGGGATTGGGTCAACTTATTTTAAAAACCTCAAAGTAGGAGACATATCTGAATTTCAGGCTCAAGCTGGGGTGTTTACATTAAGAAAAAATAATGAAAACATTATATTCCTTGTAACAGGAACAGGTATAGTTCCAATAAGATCAATGCTGAAATCTTTTAAATATTCAAAACAAATATATTTGTTTTGGGGTTTAAAGACATTGAAAGATATATATTTATTTAATGAATTTAAAAAGATACAAAAAGAAAACAAAAACTTTCATTTTAAAATATGTCTTTCAAGAGAAAAGAATTTATTAAAAATAAATAATGAAGATAAACAATATTTTTCAATAGGAAGAGTAAGTGGGGAGTTAAATAAGCTTAATAATTTAAATAATTTCTGTTTTTATTTATGTGGAGGTGCTATTGTTGTTGAATCCTTAAAACAGGAACTAATAAAAAAGGGGATTAATGAAAGTAAAATAATATCTGAAAAGTATTAAAAACTTGTTACAAAAAATTCTGAAGGTATATGCGGTTTATACTGAAACATTCTAATTTTCTTAGAAACTCCTGCGGTGGACACGGCAGTTGATATTATCATTTTTCTTTGTGTTGGTAAATTAATACTTCCTTCAAAGCCTATTTCAGTTGGAGCAAACAATGATCTTACTATAAGGAGCTTGTTATTAGAAACATCTTCAAAATAAACTTTACAGCTAAATGTAATATTCTCAATAGTTTTAGTTTCACTATCTGCAGTAAGTGCCCCCTCAACACTATCTGGTTCGGTGCATGAATTATATACGGCCCTGCTTAAGTCATTGTTTTCATCAATAAACGTAAGTTCAAGTGAAGGTTTGCCAGATTGTGATTCAAAATATATTGTTAAGTCTCCATTCCATAGATTTGTAAAACCATCCTTTTTTGAATAATCAGAAAGATAAAGCATATGAGACTGGTCTTGCAAAATAAGAGGGCTTGTTATTTCTGTTCTTTCTTCATCATCAATAAGCACCTTACTTTCATCTGAGTCAATTCCTTCCCAGTCAATAATATCTATAGGAGACTCTCTGAACGTGCGCTCCCATAATCCAGGATTTATAAAGCCGCCTTTAATAAGATTTAAGGCTTTTTCAATTCCCGCATCAGCTGCAGCCAGTGCCATTTGAGACTCTTGTTCAAGTTTTGTAATTTGAGTGTCAGTTGATGATTTAAATGAAACAGACAATACAACAGTAAGAGCTGTTGCTAAAAGCATTATTACAATCAAAAGTACTTGCCCTTCCTGTTTATTGTAATTGTTTCCAATCATAGGTTGCTCTAGATAAATGATCAATTAA
>CAZHJA010000011.1:10532-18684 GCA_964532865.1 uncultured Gammaproteobacteria bacterium | reverse complement strand
TTGAAATTAAAAATAAACTGTTAAAATATGATGGAAGGCAGTTAATGCCAGAGGAGATTGTTAAATTTATTTTAACAAAAGTCAATTTAAAACAATGAAATTAATTTGAACATTTAATAGTGTTTAGATTGATAATTAAATACAATTTAATTGTTATTTTATTAAATATTTAAATATAATATTAAATATATTAAAAAAATATGAGTACAATCAGCGACTTTACAGGATATACACCAACTTGGTGTCCAGGATGCGGAAATCATGGTATTGGAATGGCAATAAAGACAGCTTTAGTTAAGCTTAACTATGATCCATCATCTTTATTTGTAGTATTTGGAATAGGGTGTTCTGGTAATATGAGTGATTTTTTGAATGCTTATGCTATTCATGCTCTTCATGGAAGAGCAATTCCAAATGCAATAGGTGCAAAATTAGCAAATCATAAAAAGAAAGTCATTGTTATAGCAGGAGATGGAGACTGTTATGGGGAAGGTGGAAATCATTTTATTCATGCCTGCAGAGGCAATTTTGATATTACTGTAATAGTTCATGATAATAGAGTATATGGTTTAACTACAGGTCAGGCTGCTCCTACTGCTGAAAAAGGGTATAAATCTAAATCTACTCCATTTGGAATAATTGAGGAGTGTTTTAATCCTTTATCTGCCTCAATATCTCAAGGTGCAAGCTTTGTAGCTCAGACATTTGCCGGAGATATGAATCATATGACGCAAATTATTCAAAAAGGCATTCTTCATAAGGGTTTTTCTTTAATAAATATATTACAGCCATGTGTAACTTTTAACAAAATAAATACGTTTAAATTTTATTTAAAAAATAGTTACAAATTATCTGAAAAGTATAATCCAAGAGATAAAGACAAAGCAATTGAAAAAGCTAATGAATTAAATTCAATTAAATTTCCACTTGGGACATTATACATGGAAAAAAACAGAAAAATATATTCGGACTATTTACCGCAATTGAAAAATAATGTCTTAATTAAAAATAAAAAGTTTAGTGATTATAAATTACTATTACGGGATTTTTCGTAATTAAAATATAACTTATTTCTACGAAATATGTGATTTAGACTAATAGTAAAAGATATAGTATATATACTTGACTGTTAGCAATTAGTATGATATACTGCTAATAATTATGTCATTTTTACATGGAGCGTCACAACAGTCCGTTTTTCCACTATCTGCAGTCAGAGATGCAATAGTTTTTCCAAATACAGAAAACGTTTTGGTTTTTGGAAGAGCCCAAAGTGTTTCTGCAATTAATGCCTCTTTAAAGAAAAATAAGCAAGTTGTATTGGTAATGCAGAAAAATAGCTCTCAAGACAATCCAACCTCTAAAGACTTATATAATGTAGGTGTTCTTATTTCTATACAAAAAACCGTTATTGGTGAAAAAGGAGAAATAAATGCATTAGTTCGCGGGTTAAAAAGGGTAAAAATAAATAAGTTCATAAACACACGTCCGCACTTTGAAGTAAAAATTCAAGAAGTTGTAGAAACAACACATGAGGATTCTGAAGAAATTCTAGCTATGGTTAAGCATATTTCTGCACAAATTAAAGCTTCGATAAATTTGGGAAAAAGTGTAGATTTTGTATTTTTAATGAATATCTTAAATATCAAGGACCCAAATGACTTTTCAAATCAGGTAGCTATGGTTCTTGATTTGAAAACAAGCGAAAGACAGGATCTTTTAGAAGATACTAAGTTAAAAAGCAGATTAAAAAAGCAAGTTGAATATGTAAACCGTGAAATGAAAATACTTCAGATTGAATCAAAACTATCTTCACAAACTCAAAAAAAATTTGAAAAAGGAATGAAAGAAAGCTTTTTAAGAGAAAAAATGAAGACAATTGAAGAAGAGTTAGGAGGAAAAAGTGAAGTAAAAGAAAGCAATGAGCTTAAACAAAAAATATTAAAAGCAAAAATGCCTGAAAAAGTAGAAAAAAAAGCTTTAAAAGAACTTGAAAGATTAATTAAAATGTCGCAGTTTAATCCAGAATCGTCATATATTCGAACCTATATTGAATGGCTTATTGATCTTCCATGGTCTGTTTCCTCTCCAAATGATATTAATATTAAAGATGCACTAAAGATATTAGATGAAGATCATTATGGTTTAAAAAAGATAAAGGAAAGAGTTCTTGAATATTTATCTGTTATGGAGCTTAAAAAAAGAAGGCAGTTATCAAAAAAGACAAGAAATGCAAAGAAAAAAGATGAACATCAGCCCACAATATTGTGTTTTGTAGGACCTCCAGGAGTAGGTAAGACTTCTCTTGGGAAATCTATAGCAAGAGCACTGGGCAGAAAGTTTGTAAAAATGTCACTGGGAGGAATAAGAGATGAGGCTGAAATAAGAGGTCATAGAAGAACATATGTTGGAGCTCTTCCTGGAAGAATAATTCAAGGAATTAAGCAGGCAGAAACAAAAAATCCTGTATTTATGCTTGATGAAATTGACAAAATCGGGAATGATTATAGAGGGGATCCTTCTGCAGCTCTTCTTGAGGCTCTTGATCCAGAACAAAATCATTCATTTTCAGATCATTATCTTGAGGTTGATTTTGATTTATCTGATGTGTTTTTTGTAACTACAGCTAATATTTTAGATACAGTTCCAAGTGCATTACTTGACAGATTGGAAATAATTCATTTTCCAGGCTATACAGAAGATGAAAAATTTAATATTGCAATACAGCATTTGATAAAAAAGCAGCTAAAAGCTCATAGTTTGTCTTCTGATGAGGTGAAAATTATAGACTCTTCATTAAAAAATATTATTAGAAAATATACTCGAGAGGCTGGTGTTAGAGAACTTGAACGTCAAATTGCCACCATTTTTAGAAAAATTGCAAGAGAAATTATTGAAAAGAAAATAAAAAAGAAAAGTGTTAAGCCTACAGATGTTAGTAAATATTTAGGACCATATAAATATTCTTCACAGATAATTGAAGAAAAGGATACAGTTGGAATTTCTACAGGATTAGCATGGACTCAAGCTGGAGGAGATATTTTATTTATTGAGGTTGCAATTATGCCTGGAAAAGGCAATCTTACATTAACAGGTCATTTAGGAGATGTTATGAAAGAGTCATGTCAGGCAGCGCTTTCTTATGTAAGGCCAAGATGGAAAAGATTTAAAATAAAAGAAAAGTTTTTCAGTAATATTGATATTCATGTTCATGTCCCAGAGGGAGCAGTTCCAAAAGATGGACCTTCAGGAGGATCTGCAATTGCTACAGCTATGGTTTCAGCGCTAACTAAAACTCCTGTAAAAAGAGTTGTTGGTATGACAGGAGAAGTTACTTTAAGAGGTAGAGTGCTTGAAGTAGGAGGAGTTAAAGAAAAGGTTATTGCAGCCCATAGAGCAAATATTAAAACAATAATACTGCCCAAAGATAATAAAAAAGACCTGGAAGATATACCAAAATATGTGTTAAAAGACCTTAAATTTAAATTTGTAAAGCATATGGATGAAGTATTGGATACTGCCTTAAGACAATAAAAAGAACTAGAAAGCAAGTATTTTCTTTCTTAATTTATGTCCAAGTCCGTATAGTTTATACATGCCTTTATTTATTACAAGATCAAAACTTCCTGCCATTTCTACAAATTCACATCCATAACCTTGTTTAAATCGTGTAAATCCGCTCCATGCGTTGTTTTTATCGTAATCTGGAGAAAGAGAGCCCCACATATCAAATGTTTTTGCTCCCAATTCTTTTCCAAGCCTTATTGCTTCCCACATTAAAAGATTTGAAGACATTAAGTTTCTGTGTTTTAAAGAAGTTCCCCCATATGGATAATAAAGTATATTTTTAAAGTAAAAAAGCTCAAATGAGGCAAGTGGAATATTATTGTAAAAGGCAATAATTATGTGAGCAATGTTATTTTTAAAGCTTTCCCATAATATTTTATGATATTTTTGATTATGACCATGATACTTTTGACGCTTGCATGTTTCAAAATATAATTTTGAAAATATTTCAAATCCTTGTTCATTTGACATTTCTTTTATCTCAACACCTTTTTTTTTGGCAAGCCTGATATTATATCTTGTTTTTGATTTCATTTGAGACAGCAAGACAGATTCAGGTTTTGTTAAATCAAGAACCTGTGTCCATTTTGGAAACAAAGGATGTTGTGATTTAATAATTTTTAATTCTTGATAGTTATTTATTAGTTTGTTTACATTATCTTTTTTAACATACGGCTCTATTTTAATAAAAATAATATTGTTTTTTTTAGCATAAGATGATAAGTAATTCAAGATATTATTTTTTGGAAATATAGAGCGCGGCAAGTATCCTATTTTATAATTTGTATATGGAATCTTATGAAATGAAACTTGATATACATTTTTTAATACATTCTTTTCAAATTCACCCAGTCTTAACAAACTAATTCCCATTTTTTTTCTTGCCTTTCCCCATTCCCAAGTTTGCATGGGGTGATAAGCTGCTTTGTTATAGTCTTCGCTTTTAAAATCGGCCTCAATTATTTTTATTTCCATACACTTTGTTTTAATAATTCTAATGTTTCTTTACTGCATTTTTCCCAAGAAAACATTTTAACTCTTTCTTTTCCTTTATTAATTAAGACTTTTCTTGTTTCTGGTTTTTTAACCATTATATTCAGCTTTTCAACAAGCTCATTTTTATCATTTGGATTAAAATAAAGACAGGCGTTTCCGCCTATTTCAGGCAGACTTGAAGAAAAAGAGCTAATTACAGGACAATTATTACTCATAGCTTCAAGAATAGGTATGCCAAATCCTTCATAAAATGAAGGAAGAACAAAACAAAAAGCATTTTCATAAAGCATTTGAAGTTCTCTGTCGGGTATATATCCTGTAAACACAATATCATTTTGTAAACCCATATCTTTTACTTGTTTAAATATATCTTTAAACATCCAGCCCTTTTTTCCAACAAGAACAAGTTTATACTCTCCATGTGTTTTTTTAAACTCAGAAAATGCTTTTATTAACAGAATTATATTTTTCCTTGGCTGAAGAGTCCCTACATGTAAAATATATGGATTATTAATATTAAATCTTGACTTTAAGAGTTCTTTTTTATTGTTAATATTATGTTTTATTTTTTTCTCATAGCCGTTATATATCACGCTTATTTTATTTTCTTGGATATTGTAGAATTTAATAATATCCTTTTTTGTTGTTTTTGATACTGCAATAATATTTTTTGCATTGTTAACACTGTATTTTGTCCAATTTTTCAGCTTGTATAAATCTTTTTTTAAAAACTCATTTGGATAATAATAATATGAAAGATCATGAATTGTTACAATAGTATTAAAAGGGGATAGTCTTGGAGAATAGTGAGCTGGAGAAAAGAAAACATCTATTTTTTTCTTTAAAAACTTCTTTTGATAAAGTCTAAATGGAAGTGAAGTTTGTGACCATAGAATTGAACCTGGAACAACTTCATATTTAAAATATTCATTTTCAAAGGGAAGACTTTTAAGTGGCTTATTTTTCAAAAATATAATAAATTCAGTATCTTTAGAAGAAATTTTTTTAAAATACAAAAGAAGCTGAAATGTATAAACAGATACACCAACTCTTTCTTTTACATTTGCCTCATTTCCGTCAATAGCAATTTTCATATTAAGTATTTATGAGTATTTATAAATTAAATACTTTTTAGCCTTCTTATCATATTTTCATAGCAATTCTTCCATGTAAATATTTTACTTTTTTCAAATCCTTTTCTTTTTAATCTGTCTCTTAAAGCTTTGTCTTTTATCATAACACAAAGAGCATTTTTAATATCTTCTATGCTTTTTGGATTAAAAAGGTAAGCTGAATCTTTTCCAATCTCACTTAATGCAGATGTATTTGATGTTGCAACGGCAGTTCCTATTTTCATAGCTTCAAGAACAGGATAGCCAAATCCTTCATAAATTGAAGGGTAAATAAAAAAAAGACAGGATGAATAAAGCGAAAACAGCTCAATATCAGAGATAAACCCTAGTATTTTAATATTACTGTTTTTAATATCTACTTCTTTGCCCCATCCAGAAGGACCTGCAATTAAAAGATCAATATCTTTATTCCCAAGCAGATTATATGCTTGAATTAGCTTTTTAATATTTTTTCTTGGTTCAATTTTGCCAACAGACAAAATAAATGGTTTTTTAATATTATATTTTATTAAGGTTTCTTCTATTTGTTTTTTACTTGGTGTCAATATATTAACACCTGAATATATGGCAGTCAGCATTTTTTCGTCAATATTGAAAAGATTGATAAAATCTTGTTTTGTTGTATTTGATACACAAAAAATTATATTTGACTCTTTTTTAACCCAATAAAGTCTTTTTTTTTGAGTATTTAGTATTTTCTTGTCAACAGTTTCAGGATATATTAAAAAAACCAAATCATGGACTATTGTAGCCTTTTTCATATTGCTAGGTGGTTCTACCCAGTCTGAGGTGATAAACCAGTCTAAATTGCCTGTAAAATGTTCAATTTTAAATAGATGTAAATCATTCCACAAAAAAGATAATAAAGTAGGAGGAAGTTTTGTTAAAACAAGCCTGTGTCCTTTTTTTTCAATTTTTCTTTTTAAATCTTTATCAACACTATTTCTAAGAGAAGAAAAAAAGAATACCCATTTATTTTCTTTATCATATTCAAGTACTGCGTTTATAAGGCCATTTGTGTATCTTGCAACACCTGTTCCAATGTATGCTGTTTGTGATATGTCAATTCCTATTTTCATTCTTTTTTATTTTTTCATATACAATTTCTAATGTTTGGGCAATAGAAACCCAGTTATACTTTTTTCTTACAAGATCATATGCGTTTTTCCTTATCTCTTCATATCTCTTTTTATTATTCAATATATTTTTGATTTTTTCTACAAACTCGTTAGAATTATTTGCAATTAGTACATTTTTATTATCTTCAACATCAAGTCCTTCTGTCCCTACTTTTGTTGATATTACAGGAGTTCCCGAAGCCATTGCCGCAAGTATTTTAAGTCTTGTTCCTCCTGGGCCAAATATCGGCGCTATAAAAAGGCTAGACTCTAGAAAGTATTTTTTAACAGTATTAATATCATCAGGAGAAATATTAATAATTTCAAGCCCTTTTTTATTGTATTTTTCAATTTTTTTTGCATTTTGACCGGAAATAATAATCCGGATATTTGGGAGTGTTTTAATAAGCTTAGGATATATCTTTGAAATTAAATATTTGGCAGCCTCTACATTCTGAAGCCAATAGAAATTGCCTTGAAAAAATACAATAGGTTTTTTTAAATCTTTTACTTTTAGAGTTTCTGCAATCATTTCATCTCCTGCACCATTTGGAACAATACAGGTATTGATGTCTGGTTCATGATTTTTAATAATTTTCTCATCAGCACCTGATACTGTAGCTACAAGATTAGCCTTTCTCCAATAGTATCTTTCCCAGTATTTAAGCTTGACAATGTCAAGATAAAATAAAAGCTGAACAATTTTTGGAAAGGATAAGATATAGTGTTTGTAAACCTTGTATTCAATAGTCTGCTCTACAAGAAGAACTGGAATATTAGTTTTTGGAATATGAGGCATGATATAAAAAGTTTCAGCGTGTATAACATCAAACTCTTCTGTTTTTAAAAGCTTTGTAACTATTTTTTTTGCCTGCTCTGAATAATTTCTAATAATAAGAAAGGGATTAAATGAAAAAAGAGTTTTAAAAATATTGTTTATTTGCCATGGTTTTTCTGCTCTTTTGCATAAATAAATATTTTTGCAGTATTTTTCCAAAGGCTTGTAATATTTTTTTTCATTTTCATTTTTATATAAAACTACAAGAGTAATTTCATTTGTTTTACTTAAGTATTTTAATAGATTATATGTTCTTATTTGCCCTCCTGAAGATGGAGGATATGGAACATAAGGCGTAAGCATTAATATTTTCATAGTTTAAAGAGAGCAAATTTATCGTTTTCAAAAACAATTTCATAAACTTCTTTGTTTTCATCAATAACTTGTTTATTCATTGTTACAAAATAACTATATCCATCTTTTTTAAGTTCATCTAGGCTTTTAAAGACAGCTGGAGCTCCTTTTCTATCAATAAGATAAAGAAATGTAGTATCTCCCAT
>CAZHJA010000011.1:9085-10432 GCA_964532865.1 uncultured Gammaproteobacteria bacterium | reverse complement strand
ATTAATGTTTGATAATACTCATGCTGTACATTTCCGCCTTGGAAAACAAAAAGAAAAAGCAAAGCAGAAAGTCCTATTGAATAAAGAAAAATACTTGTTCTTTTTTTTATTAATCCAATTATAAAAAAACCAGTTAAAAAACCTCCTAAGATAAGATTGTTTATTCTTTCAAAAAATATCCATCTGAAAAATGCAGGCCTAAATAATATATTTTTTAAGCCTTCAGATGTATTAACAGTTGTAATAAGCCATTCACTTGCAGGTATTCCTTCAGGAAACTGTGACATATGCATTCTCCAAAGAATAAAAGGAATAATTGAAAGAATAAAATAAATGTAAAAATCAACTTTTTTTATTATTGTTAAGTTATAACGCATAAGAAAAAGGGATAATAAAGCAGTACCATAAAATATTGCAAAAGGTTTAACAAGAATTGATATAGAAAAGAAAATTAATGAAAGAGAGAAGAAAAGCCATTTTTTTATATTCTTACTATCTTTCCATAAATAAAGAAAGAATATTGATATAAATACAAATCCAAGAGCAGTTGTTTCAGGCAATATTACTCTTGAGAAAAATACAAAAAAAGGAAATATTGCATATATTGAAGAAGCAATAACTGCAGCAATTCTTCCTTGTTCTTTAAAAACTATGTAATATAGTACTGCAATAATAATAAGCGAAAAAAATATACTGACTAATCTTCCATGAATTTCCAATGGAGTGCTTGGAATAAGGTTATATGTGAGTGCAAACATAGCATTATAAATAGGAAACTCAACAAACCTATACCCTTTAGGATTTTCTAATCCCGTTTGAATATTTGAAAGATCATCGTATTTAGGAAAGGCGAGATTAAAACCGTCTCTTATAAAATTACGAGCAACAGAAGCTGTATCAACCTGCCTCCATGAATGAAGATCTGCAAGGGGACTACTTATTTTATATACCCTGAAAGACAATGCTATTATCAGGATAAAAAAAAGTATTAATAAATCTCTTTTTATAAAATTATTTTTTTTCATAAATAAATATGATAAATATAAATTACGCGTTATTATCCTTAATCAACACTAAGCCAATAAATATTCCTGATGTAATCCAAAATTGAAATGCTACTTTTGAAGCTTCAAATACATCTATATATGTTGCATTTATTAGAAGTGCAAATAATCCAAATATAAAGCCAAAATAAAGAATCTTTTTATTATCTTGTTGTGTTTTTGCATATTTAAATACAGTTTTTAAGATACTGTAAAGAATTAACAAGAAAAGCAAAGTTCCAAGTAGTCCAAATTCTCCTAACCATCGCAAATAATCATTATCTGTAGCTTCAGTAATTGAAGA
>CAZHJA010000011.1:0-8985 GCA_964532865.1 uncultured Gammaproteobacteria bacterium | reverse complement strand
TGTAATTTTTTGAGGAACTACAACTTGTCCAGTCTGTTGATTTACATATAATTGTTTAATTTGAAATGTTCTGCTTATTCTTGATGTAAGATTGTCTGATGAAAAAGTAAATAAAGCTGTTATTATAAGAATTACTGCAGTATATTTGAACTTTCGGAAAAACAGTAGAAATGCAAATATTGACACAATATAAGCACCATATGAAACTCGTGACGATGTTAAAACAAGCATAAATATTGAAAATATAAAAAGAAGAAAATATACAAGCTGTTTTTTGAAAAAATAAAATCCAAGTAGAATTGGCATAAGAAATATCAAGTATGCTGCAAGATCATAATGTCCTGCAAATGTAGATGATACTCTTGCTTCAGGAGTAAGAATTAATAAATACCCCTTTGCATATTCTGGATTCATTGTTTGTACTGCAGGCCATCCTAAGAATTTTTGTCCAACTCCATATACAAGAACTATAAACAATACTGCAAAAATTATTTTAAGATAAAAGAAAAAATCACTCTTTGATTTTATTAAACTTAAACCTACAAAAAATACACTCATATACTCAATTCTTCGCAATGCATGCAAAAATCCTAAATGAGGATATATTACTGTTTTTTGAATATATGCTCCCCAAAGAAATGACAGAAAACAAGCGACCCAAAAAAGTATAAAAAGAATAAAAAAATGCTTATTTAATGTTACCTTTTTTCTTACAAGCTGTATCAAAAATACAATGCCAAGTATTACAATATATAAATCCTCAAATCTTATGGCAATGTATGTGTAGTTAATCATTCTGATTGGAAGCTTGGGATAAAGCGGAGCAATAAAAATAAAGCCAATAAAGAGAATTTTAATTAAATTATCGTCAAGTTTTTTTAGTAAGGTTATAAGCTTGTTCATATGTTTCTACGAGGTACTTATTATTAATTATTTTACCAATAAGAATTGCAATCAGTGCCTTTAATTTTAACATAACTTTTAACAAAAATAATTCAAAAGAAGAATAATGCTTTTTATAAAAGTAAATAAACCCTTTATATACCTGTAATATTGGATATGTTTTTTCTTTGCTTGAAGCAGATCCTAAATGAATAAATTTTGAATCAGGATAGAAAAATATCTTGTAATTCTTTTTTTTAGCTCTGTAAAGCAAATCTATTTCATCCATATACATAAATATATTTTCATCAAATTTTCCAACTTTATCAAAATATTCTTTCTTTGTAAGAATACAAGCACCTGATATCCAGTCTACTTCCTTGGTCTTTTTTGGAGAATATCGTGTAAGATTCAAATAGTCACCTTTTAGAAAAAGAGAAGCAAATATAATTGGAAGGGTATAGAATTTACCGCAGGAAGCTTGAGAAGTATTGTCTTTGTTCAATAATTTTCCACCTAAAAAGTTGAACAGATTTTCATTTTGTGTAAAAAATCTGAACAATTTAACAATAGCGTCATCTATAACAATAATATCTGAATTAAGAAATAATAAATACTTTGATTTTGTCATTTTAGATGCATAATTATTTGTTTTTGCAAATCCTTGGTTTTTATTATTTTCAATCACTTTTAAATTATTGTGCTTTTTTTCAAGGTTTTTAAGCATTTCTTTTGATCCATCAGTTGAGGCATTATCTATAACAATAATTTCAAACCTTGGAATTTGCTCTTTTTTTTGCAAGCTTAAATAAAATGATTTATAAATTGAATTTATGCAGTTTTCAGTTATTTGCTTTGTATTATATGAAATGATAATAATACATAATTCTGGTTTATTATTGCTTGATTGCATAGATTATATTATAATAAAAAAAGATAAAATTGAATAATGTATATTTTTTTAATTATTTAATAGATAAAATATATATTTAACAATTTAATTTATTAAATAATACAAATATTAAGTCAGCATAGCTCAGTGGTAGAGCAATCGTTTCATAAGCGATAGGTCACAGGTTCGAATCCTGTTGTTGACACATAATTTATGAAAAACTCATTTATTCCAACTGAAGATCTAAAAGTAAGTGAAAGAATATATCAAACAAAAATTAATGGTTTATTTTATATTCATTCTCCAGCTCACAAAGATGAGCGTGGATTTTTCTCAGAAATAGCAATAATTGGTGAAATTGAAAAGCAAATAGAGACTTCTTTTAAAATAAGGCAGTTAAACCATACGCGTTCAAATACAAGAGTAACAAGAGGTATGCATGCAGAGGATTGGAATAAGCTTATTACAGTTACTTCAGGAATTGTTTTTTCGGCACTTGCTGATGTAAATCCGGATTCTTCTACTTTTTTAAGCGTTGAGACATTTATGCTTGGTTTTCAAGACAATGCACTTCAAGGCTCTCTTTTTATTTCAAAAGGAATTGCTAATTCTTTATGTGTTATAAAAGGCCCAGTTGACTATATTTATGCAGTTGACAAAGCATATAAAGAGCGTGATAAAAAAGGAGATATGTCTATTTCTCTTTTTGACACTGATTTAAATATAAAATGGCCAATAAAAAGAGAAGATATGATAATCTCTAAGCGGGACAAAGAATCTATTACATTAAGAGAGAGATTTCCCGAATATTTCTTAAAAAGATAAATTTAAATTATTTGACTTAAAATTATTTCCAGTCTGGAATATAATACTTTCTATTTTTTAAATTCTTAGGCATATATTCTTGAATTACTTTTTTTCCAGTTGTTTTCTCAATAGCCCAAGGGTAGCGAATATGTCCTTCTCCATAACCCAATCCCCTCATTACTTTATTTGATGCATTTCTTAAACCTATTGGAATTGGCTCAAGTCTTTTTTCATCAATATCCTTTAATGCTTTTGTAATTGCAACAGTTGATGCAATAGATTTTTTAGCTGTTGCTAAATAGGTAGCAGTTTGAGCAAGAATCAGGCTTGCTTCTGGCATTCCAATCATATGTACTGCCTGCATACAAGATGTTGCAAGAACCATAGCTGTAGGCTGGGCATTTCCAATATCTTCAGAAGCAAATATTAACATTCTTCGCGCAATGAAAATTGGATCTTCACCTGCTTTTATCATTCTTGCAAGGTAGTGTAAAGCAGCATTAGGATTACTTCCTCTTATGCTTTTTATGAATGCTGATATAGTATCATAATGCCAATTTCCCTTTTTGTCATAATAAATTGCTTTTTTTTGTACTGCATCCTCTGCATTTTTTAAAGATATATTTGTGCTAATTGATGAAGCAAGTTCTATTGCATTTATTGCTGTTCTTGCATCACCATTTGCATTTTTTACAATATGCTCTAATGCTTGTGTATTCCATTTATGTTTAGGGTAGATAGATATGGCTTTATTAACAATTTTTTCAATTTCTTTTTCAGTTAATTCATACAGAACATATATTTGACTTCTTGATACAAGAGGGGCAATAATTTGAAATCCAGGATTTTCAGTTGTTGCTCCGATAAGGGTAATTGTTCCATCCTCAACATAAGGTAAGAAACCATCTTGCTGGGCCTTATTAAATCTATGTATTTCATCAACAAAAAGAACAGTATTTTTACTTGCATGTTTTCTTTGTTCTTTTGCTTTTTCTATTATTATTCTTACTTGTTTTACTCCTCCTCCAGTTACAGCTGAAAAAGCAACAAAATCTGCCTTTATATATCTTGCAATTATTCTTGCCAAGGTTGTTTTTCCTGTTCCAGGAGGACCCCAAAAAACCATTGAAATTACCTGTTTGTTTTCAATCATCTTACGAATTGGCTTTCCTTTTCCAACCAAATGCTTTTGTCCTACAAAGTCTCTTAATGTTTTAGGTCTTATTTTGTCTGCAAGAGGGGAGTACATTTGAAGATATTCTACTATATTTTTACTTATTTTTTACTGTCAAGTATTATTGTTACAGGTCCATCATTATGAATTTCTACATTCATATATGTACCAAATCCCCCTGTTTTTATTTTTATGCCTTTTTCCTTTATTTTTTCAACAAATTGGATATATAATGGCTCTGCGCTTTTTGGGTTTTTAGCGTGAATAAATGAAGGTCTACGCCCTTTTGATGTATCTGCGCATAATGTAAACTGGGAAACAACAAGAATTTCATTATTTGTCTCTTTAATTGACAAATTCATCTTATTATTTTTATCAGCCATTATTCTTATGTTTATAATCTTATCAATAAGAATATCTATATCTTTCTGACTATCAAAGTCAAATATTCCAAGAAGAATTACATACCCTTTTTCAATTTGAGAATATATTTTATTATCTATACTTACTTTTGCTTTTGTTACTCGCTGGATTAATCCAATCATAATCTTTATTATTTATATTGTAATAATTCTTAATTTTGAGTACCTTCTCCTTCATGGCTGCAGTCAACACAATAGGTAGAAAATTCATCCTTAATCACAGTTTTTTCACGCATTTCAGTATTATCTCCTTCAGTTTGCACCATAACATCAGTGTCTTTATTTACAGGAACTTGTTCTCTTGTTTCTTTTAATCCTGTTGGACCGGTTCCTTTTATAAAATACTCAAATCTAGAGCTACATCCTTCTTCATTTTCTCCTGTACTGGTTTTTCCACTTCCCCAACATACTTGTTTTCCAAGTACAGATTGTGGTCTGATTGGCATTAAATCAGGCTGATCTTCTAATACATAAGTCATTACATCATTCCAAATTGGAGCTGCTCCAGTTATTCCAGAAGTTAAATATGGATTCATAGGGGTATTATCATTATTTCCAACCCAAACAACAACTAAAAAGTTTGGAGTATATCCTATTGTCCAGTTATCTTTTAAATCATCAGTAGTTCCAGTTTTTACTGATACTGTTTGCTTTGGAATAACAAGAGACGATGTAGTGCCAAAAGCTTGAGATCGGGCAAAGTTATCTAGTAAAATATGTGAAATAATAAATGCTGCTTCTTGTGAAATGGCTTTACTTCCTTGAATTGCAAGAAAATTAGGATATTTTATTGGTTTTTGTACATCTTTTATATAGTTGCGATTTTTATATTCATATATTGTTTTTCCAAACTTATCCTCAATTTTTAAGATTCCAATTAATTTTTTAGCCTTTCCTCTATTTGCAAATGCAGAAAAAGCTTGGGCCATTTCTGTCATTTTTACCTCTCCTCCTCCTAAAGTTAAAGAAAGACCGTAATTTGAAGGGTCTTTAAACGTTGTCATTGTAAAAGCTGAAGCTGAGGCAACAAAGTTTTCAACACCATTTATTGCAAGCATTTTTACTGCTGGAATATTATATGAATTACCTAAAGCAAATCTAAGCTGTGTAGGTCCGTGAAAAGTTCTGTCGTAGTTTACAGGGCAATATGTTTTTGATTGTCCAGCAGCATTAAAACAAGTTCTAACATCAAGAAATATTGAAGCTGCCGTAACAAGTTTTCTATCTATTCCTATAGCATAATTAATTGGTTTAATAGAGCTTCCAGGCTGCCTTAGTGCAGTTGTTACGTTAAAGGCTCCTGATGGAGTTGCAAAATAATCTGCTGATCCTATCATGGCAAGTATTTCACCAGTAGGTGGCCTTGTTACAAGAAGAGCTCCATTTGTAACATTATATCCTTCTAGTTTATCAATTTCTTCTGTTAATATATCTTCTGTTTTCTTTTGGATATCAAGATCAAGTGTTGTAATTACTTTTAGTCCTCCTTCTTCTACTTCTTTAATTCCATATGTTTCTTCAAGCAAGGATTTTACATGAAATACAAAATGAGGAGCTTTAATTTCAATTTTTGGAGAAACAACAGAAAGCTTTTCTTTTATTGCCTTGTCTTTTTCCTTTTCCGTAATATATTTCTGTTGGTGCATTATTTGAAGAATATTATTTCTTCTTTTTAATGCAGCCTCTGGATTAACAAGAGGAGAATAAAGAGATGGAGCTTGAGGTAAACCTGCAAGAAGAGCGGCTTGTCCTAATGTTAGTTCTTTGGCATTTTTTCCAAAATATACATTTGAAGCTTCTTCTATTCCATAAGCAGAACCTCCATAAGGAACCTGATTTAAATACATTTCAAGTATTTCTTGTTTTGAGTATATTGTTTCAGTCCATAAGGCAAGTATCATTTCTTTAACCTTTCTTCTTATTGTTCGCTCTGGTGTAAGAAGGGCACTTTTTACTAATTGTTGTGTAATAGTAGATCCTCCTTGGAGGTTTTTTTTAATAATCATGTCTTTTACTGCTCTGAAAATTCCTGAATAAAGAGATATTCCTTTATGTTTGTAAAAGTCTTTATCCTCCATTGTAATAGTTGCTTCTGCTACATAATCAGGTAAATCTTTTAGCTTAACAGGTGTTCTGTTTTGTTCTCTGTATATTTCATATAAAAGCTGTTTATTTCGCGAATAAATCTTAGTTGAAATTGGCGTTATTTTATAATCTTTTAAATCATAAGGAGTGGGAAGATCTTTAAATATTACAATATATACAAAAACAAGTGATAAAATAATTAATATAGGAATAACTATAAACAAAAGCTTTTTCATTTTTTTAATTAATGAAAAATTCTTTTTCCTATTTTTTAAATTCATAGGAGAATTTTAGCAGATTTTAATTCAAAATTGCACTTTATAATTTGTTAACAAATTATCTGCAGTTTACAGTTATAACATCTCCTGCATGCAATGTAATGAAATTATTATCTGCACTTATTGATTCAAAATATTTTCCATTTCCACATACTTTTTCTGATATTTTCCAATAATTATCTCCATTTTGGACAATATATTCTCCATTTGTATCAGCAAGCTTTGTAATTGTAGCTTTTTCATTTGTTGTTTTAGTAACCTCTTCCACACTTTTATCTTTTTCTATATCCATTTCATCAAGAAAAAGTTCCTGGTTTTCTGAGTTATTTGTTAATTTGCTCTTTTTAATGTTATTTAGTATAAATGATCCGCTTACAACAGCAATTACAAGGATAGTTATAACACCAATCCAAAGTTCAGGTTTTTTAGAAAGCTCACTAATATTTTCTTTAATATTTTTCAAGTTTGTTTTTTTTACCATAGTGTGATTTCACCCCCTTTGTTTTAATTATTTATTTTAATATCACTTATATAGACATTATTCTTAAATACAATATTATTTTCAGAATCTTTAATTTTAGTAATAACAAGTGAATTTTCTATTTTTTTGGAAATTAGGTTTTTATAAAAATCTTCATTACTCTCAATTAAATCCTGCTGTAGTTTATTTTGAACACCAATGTCAATATTTGTATAAATATCAAGTTTTCTATCCGTAATATCTTCTCCATATTTTTGTTTAATACTTTTTAAAACATAATTAACAGCAATTGGAGCTCTTTTATATGGTGGATGAACTATTTTTTGGTTTTTATTTGAATTATTTATTAAGATTTTGATATCATTTTCATTAATTTCTAAAGATCTTTTACCAAGATATATTTGAGATGCAGCTTCAATTCCTATTGCGTAATCTCCATAGAGTTTGGTGTTTAAATAAAGGCAAATAAGCTCTTGTTTATTGAAATTTTTCAAAAAGTTAAAAACAAGGACTTGTTTTTTAATTGGCTCATTTTTTCTGAAAAAATAAAAGTGTGAGCTTAACTTATTAGAAATTTCAATTGAACTTTGTTTATTAGTTTCATAAATAAGTTTTTTTGAAATTGATTTCAAAGCAACAGGAGATCTAAAGCGTCCTGCATAAGAGCTGTAAAGAAGTATATTATTTTTGTCATAAATATTTAAAGAGTAAGGAGTCTTAAAATCAGAGATCTTTTTTGGATTTGGAACAGAGGATAAAAAACAATGAGCTTCATATGCTAAATATATTGCAATAAATATTATAAATGCAATTTTGACTTTTGGAATAATTGGAAGAATTGTAGATTTAATAATTTTCAAAATAGATTTTGTTAGTAATAAAACATATTGACTTAATATTCTATATGTTTTTGCAAAAACATTATAGGTTAAGGAAAATGGATAAGAAATACATTTACCTAAAATAAAAATGACATTAAGTATGTTATATATTGAATATAAGAATAGATAGTTATATAAAGGTTTTACCTTTTTTTTGCACTTCATAAAGTTATTGTTAAAATAAGAAATCATTATAGCATACTATAAGATAGAGTTCAATTTAAGGAATATTTTATTAAAAAGATTGAGGAAATATTGAAGAAATTAATATTGCCTTTACTATAAATCTTTTTTCCCAATTATTTCCTATGCAGGTATATAAAGTAAGTTCATAATTTCCATTTTTCATTAATACATTTATATCTTCCGGCTCAACAATCTTTATTTCAACAACCTTATACTTAAACCAATCCTTATCTGTAAAAACATGAATAATATCTTGCTTTTTAATATCAGGAAGGTCATTAAACAAATGAGGCATAGAATGAGCAAATATTACAGTATTTCCGAGATTGCCTGGAATAGTAGTTGTTTCCCCAAATGAAGCAGAGCTATAGCTTACGTCCCAAGTATCATTAATAATTTTAGTTGTTGTTACTGGAAGAGATATGTCAAGAGAGGGGATTATAATTTTTTTAGGAGGAGAATTAAATTCAAAAGCATAAGCTTTTGACCCAAATACAAAAAAAAACAAAGTAATTATTATTAATATTTTTCTCATAGCTTATAGTATTAAATACAAAGATAAGGTTTATTATATCAATGTATTACATGTATATCAATAAATTCTATATTAATCATACTTTTGGAGTGTATATAAAGATTCAGTAGTTTTTAATGTCTTATTTTCAATAAGCCTATATTCTTATTGCAATTTGAAAAATATATATTAGTATTTAAAGTCTTATGGTAGAAAATAAACGAGTATTCTGTAGATTTAAAGGACAAGTTGTTAGTTTAAAGAGAAGAGATAATAGTGGAAAATGGATGTGTCAAGCTAAAGATTGTCAATACTGGAATAAAGAATTTAAAGATGGAGAAGTAATGATAGCTCCTTTCCCTCTTAAAGAACCAGAAATAGAA